>JASHPP010000180.1 GCA_030038035.1 Trebonia sp. | reverse complement strand
CGCCCTCGTCGTGGACGTGGGGCCGGCTGCACTCACGGTCGTTCCCCTCGGTCACCGGGGCCGCCGGGCTCGGCTACGGGCCGCGCCCGGCGGGCGGCGACCCGTTCACCGAGGACGCCGCCGACGGCGGCCTGGACGCCTCGACCGGCCCGAGCTGGCGGATGGTCGTGTCGCTCACGTCCGGCGCGGTGTCCGCCGAGGGCGTGTACCCGGGCGGGCAGTCGGAGAACCCGGCGTCGCCGTGGTACGACAACCTCGTGCCGCTGTGGTGGGACGGCCAGTACCTGCCGGTCCCCGTCCCGGGCGCGGTGGCCGGCCCGGTCGGATGGCGGCTCGATGGCTAGGCGGCTGGCGTGGCTGATCGCGGTCGCGGCGGTCGTCGCGGCGGGCGCGTACGCGGGAGCGTGGTTCGTGCCGTTCCTCGCCGGGCTGGCCGTCGGCGCCGCCGCCTCGCGGCTGGGGTTCCCGTCGGTGCCGTTCGCGGTCCTTGCCTGCGTCGTCGGCTGGGCGGTGCCGCTGTGGGTGCTGGCGCTGCGCGGGCTGCCCGCGGGCGCGACCGCGCGAGTCATCGCGGGCCTGGCGGGCCTGCCGCCGCACGCGGCGGTCACCGTCGCGGTGACGCTGCTGCTCGCCGCGCTGCAGGTGCTCGCCGGGGCGTGGCTGGCCCGGGCGCTGCTGCCGCGCCGGCGCGCCAGCGAGTAAGCAGCCGGCCGGCCTCACCACTACACTGCGCGCAGGACAAGAACTGGAGGGGAAGCGTGCGCTGGTCAACCATGCACATCCCGACGCTGCGCGAGGACCCCGCGGAGGCGGGCGCGCCCAGCCACCGGCTGCTGCTGCGCGCCGGGTACATCCGCCAGCTGATGGCGGGCCACTACTCCCTGCTGCCGCTCGCGGTCCGGGTGCGGCTGAAGGTGATCGGCATCATCCGCGAGGAGATGAACGCGATCGGCGCCCAGGAGATCCTGATGCCGGTCATGCACCCCGCCGACCCGTGGCTGCGCAGCGGGCGCTGGGAGCTGATGGGCGAGGCGATGTTCCGGCTCCGCGACCGCAAGGGGGCCGACCTGGCGCTGGGCATGACCCACGAGGAGATCGTCGCGACGCTGGCCACCGAGCTCACCTCCTACCGCGAGCTGCCGCAGATGTGGTACCAGTTCCAGACCAAGCTGCGCGACGAGGCGCGGCCGAAGGCCGGCCTGATGCGCACCCGCGAGTTCACCATGAAGGACTCCTACAGCTTCGACCTGGACGCGGCCGGGCTCGACACGTCGTTCGACCTGCACCACAAGGCCTACACGCGCTCGTTCGAGCGGCTCGGCATCCCCGCGATCCCGGTGGAGGCGTCCAACGGCACGATGGGCGGGTCGGACTCCACCGAGTTCGTCTGCCCGTCGGAGACCGGCGAGGACGACATCATCCGCTGCCCGGACTGCGGGTACGCCGCCAACAGGGAGAAGGCGACGTCCGCGCTCACGCCGGTGGACCCCGCCCTCGACGCGGCCGCTGCCCGGCCGGCGCCGCAGCGGTTCGACACGCCAGGCGTGCGGACGATCGACGACCTCGCGTCCGGTCACGACGCGCCCGCGGACCGCCAGCTCAAGACGCTTGTCTACGTGCTTGACGGCCAGCTCACGCTGGTGCTCGTGCGCGGCGACCATGCCCTGCAAGAGCAGAAGCTCATCGACGCGACCGGCGCGGCCACGGTGCGCCCCGCCGCCGCCGATGAGATCGTCGCGGCGCTCGGCGCCGCGCCCGGATCGCTCGGCGCGGTCGGCGTGACGGCCCTGCCCGTGATCGCCGACCCGGCCGTGCGCGGCAGGTCAGGGATGGTGACCGGCGCCAACACCGACGACGTCCACGTGCGCGGAGTCGACGTGGCGCGGGACATCACCGTCGGGCAGTGGGCGGACCTGCGCACCGCGGAAGCCGGGGAGCCGTGCATCCGGTGCGGCCAGCCGCTCGAGGTCGTCAAGGGCATCGAGGTCGGGCACATCTTCAAGCTCGGCTACAAATTCGCCGACGCGATGGACCTGTCGGTGTCCGGACCTGACGGCAAGCCGGTCAAGCCGATCATGGGCTCCTACGGCATCGGCGTGGAACGCGCGATGGCCGCGATCATCGAGGTGCACCACGACGACCGCGGCATCGTCTGGCCCGCCGCGGTCGCGCCGTTCGAGGCGGTCGTGGTGGTCGCCCAGCAGGACGACGCGGGCGTCGCCGAGGCGGGCGAGCAGGTGTACCGCCGGCTGCTCGACGCGGGCGTGGACACGATCATCGACGACCGCCCGGTCAGGGCGGGCGTCAAGTTCAGCGACGCCGAACTCGTCGGCATCCCGTTCCGTGTCACGATCGGCAAGCGCGGCCTCGCGGCCGGCACCGCCGAACTCACCGACCGCGCCACCGGCGAGACGGTCGCCGTCCCGCTGGACGACGTCCCCGAGCGGGTCCGCAAGACGGTCGCGCACGCCATCTCGGGCCAGTCCTGACGGGGGCACGCGGCCAGAAGGAGGGCAAGAACACATGAGCACCGCCGAACCCGCCACGTACCTGCGGTGGAAGAAGGACGTGGACCAGCACGACTATGCCGCCGCCTCGCTCTATCTGAGCATCCGCTTCGGGGAGCGCCGGGCGCAGGAGGTGGTCAAGGAACTGGTCAAGCTGCCGGTGATCACGCGCCGCGCTAACGACATCATGCGCGCCACCGGGCGCATGCCGCTGCCGCTGTCCGACCCGGGTGTGCTGAAAGACCTGCAGAAGGTGCTGGGCGGGGCGAAGCTGTCCCCGATTCTGGTCGCGGAGGCGGACATCGCGGACGGCTACCACCGGCTCTCCCTGGCCTACGCGCTCGACCCGTACGCGGAGGTGCCGCTCAAGCTCGGCGGGGTGACTATCCCCTGAGCCGGGGGCTCGGGTACGGCAGGTGCCTGCTTACCCGTCGCTTACCCGTGCTTGCTTACCCGTGCTGACTTACCCCGTGCTTGCGCGCCCTGACGGCGAGCATGGCCGGCGTGGGCTGGCCACCTTCGGCGAGCCGCTCGGGGGCCAGGCCGGCGTCAAGGAACGCGTGCATCAGGGCGGGCAGCGGCAGGTGCGTGGCGCCTACCTTGTCACGGACGCCCTGGCTGGTCCACGACTCCTTGGTCCAGTGACTGTCGAGGTAGCCGGGGCGGATCACCACGGCGGCGGGGTCGGCGCGGTCGGCGAACCCCCCGCAAAAGCACGGGTGGACGCCGATGTGCACGAATATCCCGCCTGGCCGCAGGACCCTGGCGGCCTCGGCGACCACCGCCGGGTAGCCGGGCATGTCGGTGTGCGCCAGCACCGTGATGACCGCGGGCAGGCTGCCGTCACGGACGGGCAGCCGCGCGGCCTCGGCCTGTACGGCGGGCAGGCGGCCGCGGGCGTATCGCAGCATCGCGGCGGAGATGTCGACGCCCCAGGGCAGCCAGCCAAGCTCGCGGACCCGGGCAGCCCGCACGCCGGTGCCGCACCCGATCTCCAGGCAGGCGCCGCTGCCGCGGCCAAGCAGGCCGTCGAGCGCGGCATCGATGCCGAGCGGGTCAGCGCCCGCCGTGTCCCTGGCCAGGAATTCCTGCTCGTACCAGTCCGCGATCTCGTCGTAAGCCGCCGCTGACGCCATCTTCATGCTCCCTGACCCTGACCCGCGATCGCCTGCCATCCCAGCATGCCCGTTACCGGGCGAATGGTGCATGATCGGGTCATGGCACGAGCGCTTGTTGTTATCGACGTCCAGGAATCCTTCCGCCAGCGCAGTAGCTGGCGGACCATCTCCAACCCGGCAATCGCCGGCGCGGTCGGCTCGCTTGTCGACTACGCGCGGTCCGTCGGCGACCTTGTCGTGTGGGTCTTGCACGCCGAGCCGGAGACAGGATCGGAGTTCGACCCGGCGCGCGGTTTCGTGCGGTTCATCGAGCCGCTGGCGCCGGCCGCGGGCGAGCCGGTGCTGACCAAGACCTCGCACAACGCCTTCACCACGACGAGCCTGCAGCAGATCCTGACCACCCGCGGCATCGGGGAGCTGCTGATCGCCGGGATCCGGACCGAGCAGTGCTGCGAGACCACCGCGCGGCTCGCTGCCGACCTCGGCTATGAGGTCACGTTCGTCACCGACGCGACCGCGACGAATCCGATCGCGCACCGGGACGCCCCCGCCGATCAGACGGTCGACGAGCTGCTGGCCGATCCCCGGACGCTGCCCGCCAGCGCGGTCATCGAGCGGACCGAGTACGCCCTCGCGGGACGTTTCGCGGTCATCCGCACCGTGGCCGAGGTGACCGCGCAGCGCCAGGCAGGCGCGAGCGCGACCGGATACATTTTGCCTCCATAACCGCGGCAAAACGGGCAGGAACCCGTGCGGTCCGTATGCTGAGTGCCCGATACCGTCCCACTACCTCAGACGCTACCTGAGACCGCCCGGCGGGTCAGGCGCTGCCCAAGTCGCCGCGGCAGTTAGCCGGCGTGCAGGACGAAGAACAGGAAGCTCGGGTTGGTCGAGAGCATGCGGAAGCCATCGGGGTCCCGCTCGCGCGCGTCCGGCACGGGCTGCGGTTCGCTGATCACGGAGATCAGGAAGCCGGCCGCGGTGAAGGCGTCGGTCATCGCGTGCAGCGGCCGGTGCCAGAAGCTCATCAGGGCGGTCTGCCCGCCCATCGTCCACTCCTCGGTCCAGCTGTAGGTCGCGAAATAGCTGGTCCTGCGCCCGGCCAGGACGTGGATGGCCTGGATGGCAAAGGGATGGTCGACGGCCACGATGAGCCGGCCGCCGGGCGTCAGCACGCGCCGCAGCTCGGCTAGCGCCGGCCCCCAGTCTTCCAGGTAGTGCAGCACCAGGGACGCGATGACGTCGTCGAACGCACCGTCGGGGAACGGCAGCGGGCTGCCCAGGTCGGCCACCCGCAGGTCGGCGCCGTCACCGAGCCGCCGCCTGGCCAGCTCGAGCATCCCTGTGCTGGTGTCGAAGCCGGTCACGATGGCGCCTCGGTCGCGCAGCGCCGCGAACAGCGGGCCGGAACCGCAGCCAGCGTCGAGGATCCGCCGGCCGGTCACGTCCCCGGCGAGGGCCAGGATCGCGGGCCGCTCGTAGTAGGCGTTCTGGATGCCTGCGTCGCTTCCGGCCGTGTACGCCCCGGCGAAGCTGTCATAGTCGTTGACGCTGGGCGAATCCGCGGGCAGCGGGCCTTCGGCGGCCAGGCGGGTCGCCACGCCTGGCCGGTCTTGCGGGACGGGAGGCACGCGGTCCATCCTGGCATACCCGGCCTGCGCCGGGTGCGGGAAACCTACCCGGCCGCCCGGTCGCGCTCCTGGCAGCGCAGCGACCGTATGACCTCGTCCCGGCCCTCGATGAGCAGCCGGCGCAGCGCGGCCGGCGGCTCGAGCGCCGCCAGGTACTCGTCGGTCGCCGCCACCGTCGAGGCGTCCACGGCACACAGCTGGTAGCCGCCCGCCACGAAGTCCATCGCCAGCGCCGAGCTCCACTCCCGCCACACGTCCCCGATGGCCGCGAAGTACGACGGCCGGTACGGCTCGACGAGCTCCGGCTGGTCCGGGTCGATGAAGCCGCCCAGCGTGGCGCGGAACATCGCGATCGTCAGCTTGCCGCCAACGAGTGTCTCCCACGTCTCCTGCTTGACCTCGACGGACGGGATAGCGGCCCGGCAGGTGGCGGCGTGCCGCTCGCCGGCGTCGGTGGCGTCCGACGAAAGCTCCGCGTCGATTTCGGCCTCGTCGGCGGCGCCGCGGCTGACGAGCCGGCGCAGCAGGGCCCACCGCAGTTCGGTGTCCACGGCGAGGCCCGCAACCTCCGTCGAGCCGGACAGCAGCCCCGACAGCAGCTCCAGGTCAGTGGCGGACGTGGCCACCCCCGCGAACGCGCGCGCGTACGCGAGCTGGTGATCGGACCCCGCCGGAGCCGCGAGCAGCAGCGACCGCAGGGCCGAAGCCATCAGCTCAAGCCCGGCGTCCCGCCAGGCCGGGTCGGTGAACCGCCGCGCCGCCTGCGCGGCCTGGCGCAGCAGCGTCTGCACGACGCTGATGTCCCGGACCGACGACACGCCGCCGAGGACGAGCCGGAGGTAGTCCCGCGCCGCCATCTCTCCGTCCCGGCACATGTCCCACGCGGCCGCCCAGCACAGCGCGGCGGGCAGCGAGTCGGTGAATGACCCGATCGAGGTGATCAGCGTCTGCAGCGAGTGGTCGTCGAGCCGGATCTTGGCGTAGGTCAGGTCGTCGTCGTTGATCAGCACCAGGTCGGGCTGCGCCTGCCCGACCAGGGCGGGCACAGGCGTACTGGCGCCCCGCACGTCGGTCTCGACGCTGGACCGGCGGGTCAGGCCATTCGCGGACAGGTCGTACAGCCCGATCCCGATGCGGTGCGAGCGCAGCACCGGGTGCGAGTCCGGCGCCTCCTGCAGGACCGAGAACGAGGTGAACCGGCCTTCGGAATCGACGGCGAACGACGGGCGCAGGGTGTTCACTCCGGCCGTCTCGAGCCATTCCCGCGACCAGGCCGCCAGGTCCCGCCCGGAAACCTCCTGAAGCGCCGACAGCAGGTCGCCCAAAGCCGCGTTTCCCCACGAGTGCTCCGCGAAATACTCCCGCACGCCCGCCAGGAAACCCTCGCGCCCGACATACGCGACGAGCTGCTTCAGGACCGAGGCGCCCTTGGCGTAGGTGATGCCGTCGAAGTTCACCTCGACCGCGTGGATGTCCGGGATGTCGGCGGCGATCGGGTGGCTGGAGGGCAGCTGGTCCTGCCGGTACGCCCACGCCTTGTAGGCCTGGGCGAACGTGGTCCACGAATGCCGCCACCGGGTTGCCTCGGCCTGCGCGAGCGTCCCCGCCCAGGTGGCGAACGACTCGTTCAGCCACAGGTCGTCCCACCACCGCATGGTCACCAGGTCGCCGAACCACATGTGCGCCATCTCGTGCAGGATCGTCTCCCCGCGCGCCTCACGGGAGAAATCGGTGACCCGCGACCGGAATATGTAGTCCTCGAGGAACGTGACCGCGCCGGCGTTCTCCATCGCGCCTTCCTTGAATTCGGGCACGAACAGCTGGTCGTACTTGCCGAACGGGTACTTGATGCCGAACGCCGCGTGGTAAAAGTCGAAGCCCTGCCTGGTGACCTCGAACAGTTCGTCAGCATCGAGGTAGCGCGCCAGTGACTGGCGGCAGAAAATGCCGAGCGGGATTCCGTCGTGCTCGTCGCGGACCACGTGGTAGGGGCCGGCTGACACGTGGGTGATGTACGTCGCCAGCACCGGCGTGGGCGGGAAATGCCACCGCCGCGCGCCGCCGGGTGCCGGGACGCCGCCCGCGATGTCCGCCGCCATGTTGGACACGACCAGCCAGCCTTCCGGGGCGAGCACGGTGAGCTCGTAGTGCGCCTTGAGGTCGGGCTGGTCGAAGCAGGCGTAGATGCGGTGCGCGTCGAACGTCTCCAGGTCGGAGTACAGGTAGACGTTGCCGTCGGCCGGATCGGTGAAGCGGTGCAGCCCCTCGCCGCTGCGCGAATAGGCGCACTCGGCCTCGACGACCAGTTCGTTCCGCGCGGCCAGCCCGTCGAGCGTGATCCGCTCGCCGTCGAACGCGTCAGGGCCGACCGGGGCGCCGTTGAGCGTGATCTGGCGAACCCGGGGCGCCGCGAGGTCGAGGAAGGTGCCCGCTCCCGGCCGCGCGCAGTCAAAATCAATTCTCGACACCGAACGGAACGTGGCATCTCCCCCGGTCAAGTCCAGCTCAACCCGGTAGGAGCCGACAGTGATGAGCTCTGCGCGCAGCCGTGCTTCGTCACGAGTGAGGTTGTCTGCCACCACGCGATCCCTTCGTGTGCGTCATGTTCTTGTGATCTTTGCACGTGCTCCGTTGACCCGGGGGAGGGGGACCGGAATGCCGCCGTGCCGCGCCGAGTTGTCGGTCGTTGGAACACCGTTGACGCCGAGTAACAGGAGAGCGCATGACCGAGCAGGAGCCTACCGTGGTCGACTTCTGGTTCGACCCGGTCTGTCCGTGGGCGTGGATCGCGTCCCGCTGGATGCACGAAGTGGAAAAGGTGCGTCCGGTCACGACGAACTGGCACGTGATGAGCCTGTCCGTGCTGAACGAGGGCCGGGACGACGTTTCCGAGCGCTACCGGGAGTTCATCCGGACCGGCTGGGGTCCCGTGCGGATCTGCATCGCGGCCGAGCAGGAGTACGGGCCGCAGGTGCTCGACCGGCTCTACACCGCCCTGGGCACCAAGTTCCACCTCGAGAAGGCGCCGCGGGAGCGCGCGACCTACGAGGCGGCCCTCGCCGAGGCCGGACTGCCCGCGGACCTGGCCGACGCGGCTGACTCGGCCGAATACGACGAGGCCGTGCGCGCGTCGCACAAGGAGGGAATCGAGCGGGTCGGCTACGACGTGGGCACGCCGGTCATCTCGGTGAACGGGCTGTCGGTCTTCGGTCCCGTGGTGTCGCCGATCCCGCGCGGCGAGGCGGCGGCCCGGCTGTGGGACGGCGTACTGCTGCTCGCGGGCACGGACGGCTTCTTCGAGTTGAAGCGGTCCAGAACCCGCGACCCGATCTTCGACTGACGGCATGATCTGCGCCTCGTCCGCCTAGCGAGTTTCACAACATATTACACCGAGTGCCCGTTCCGTCATCTTCTGTTATTACCGGGCTCCGTCGGCACCCCCATCACCCCATCGGAGAGCCGGCCGGCGGCCAGCCGCCGGGTCGCCGCTACCCGCCCCACCCATACCTCCTGTGCCCCCGATACGATGACACGCGTGCGCGTATATCTCGGATCTGACCACGCGGGCTTCGAGCTCAAGGCGGCCCTGGTCGCCTGGCTGAACGAAGCCGGGCACGAGCCCGTGGACTGCGGTCCGGCCTCCTACGTGCCGGACGACGACTATCCCGTGTACGTGATGCGCGCGGCGCGAAGCGTCATCGACGACCCGGGCAGCCTGGGCATCGTGGTCGGCGGCTCCGGCAACGGCGAGCAGATCGCGTCGAACAAGATCCCCGGGATCCGGGCGGCGGTGGCCTGGAGCGACGAGACCGCCCAGCTGGCCAGGCTGCACAACGACGCCAACGTGCTCAGCCTCGGCGCGCGGATGTACAGCACCGCCGACGCGGTCGGCTGGGCCAAGATCTTCGTCGAGACCCCGTTCAGCCAGGAGCCGCGGCACATCAGGCGGCTGACGATGATCGCGGACTACGAGAAGACCGGCAAGCTGCCGCCGCTCCCTGGCACCGCGTAGCCGACTGGCACCGCGTAGCCGGACTACCGCAGCCGCCGGCGCCGGCGGCGGGTGCGCGGCTGCGGCGGCTCCTCGCGGGGGCCGGGGCCGGGGCCACCGGGCGGCGGACCGCCGCGTTCGGCGGACGCCGGCTCCTCGCGCGCGGCGGCCTCGGCCAGCTGATCGGGCCGCGGACGCGACACGTCCCTGGCCCGCATCGCGGCACTCAGCGTGACTTTCATGCTCGCCATTCATCCAGTGTCGGTCAGAAGATCCGCGGGCACCAGGGGGCCGGGTCCCACGACATCGCGGCGGACAGCGGCGCCAGGGCGCCGGCCCGCAGTTCGGTGACCAGCCCGGCCGCGGCGAGCGAGCCGATCCTGGTGCCGCCAAGGTAGGCGGCGCCCAGCTCGCGGATGTCGAGCGCGACATCGGCGGGATCGGCTGTCCGCTCGCAGGTCGCGCCGCCGGCCTGGGCCGGGAGCGCCCCGCCGGCGCGCAGCCGCCAGCGGCCCGCGTTGGCGGGCAGCAATTCGTCGGTGACCTCGAGCACGACGTCAACCGGGCAGCAGTACCGGCGGGCGGTCAGCGCCTGCGGCAAGTCGATGATCCGTACCCACAGCCCATCCGCGACCTGCGCCCGTGCCCGCCGCGGGTCGAGCAGCTGGTACAGCACCGGGTCATCGGACGGCCGCAGCCGGGCGACGACCTCCGACACCAGGTCGCGGCCGAGCAGGTCCTGCCAGAGCGCCGCGCCGGCGGCCGGGTCCGCCGCCATCAGCTCCCTGACGACGATCACGGCGTCGGGCAGGAACGTGGCTTCATCCCAGCGGCCGTGCCCGGCGTAGAGCGCGTAGCCGCGCGGGCCCGACACGTCCTCGGCGAGCAGGCAGCGCAGCGGGCTGAAGCCGTTCCGCTCCTCGGGCGGGTCCTTGAGCACCCGCTCCCACCAGGCATCGTTCCTGGCGAAGAAGCCCGGCTGGGACGCCAGCACGGTGTCGTAGACCTTAGCGAGCTCGGCGGGGACCGCGGCCGGCGTGGCGATGCGCAGCCGCAGTCCGGGGTCGGACGGCGCGGGCAGCGCGAGCGCGCCCTCGCCGCGCAGGAACCGGAACGACGCGTGGGTCGACGCCCGGCCGTATCCGTACCGTCCGTACAGCGGCGTCTCCGAGGCCCACAGCGCCGCGATCGGTTCGCCCCTGGCGGCGATGCCGGCAAGCTGACGGCGCATGAGCGAGCGCAGGATGCCACGCCGCCGGTACGTGGGAAGCACCGCCACGGCGGTGACGCCGGCGGTCGGCACGACCCCGCCGGGCACGCACATCGGGAAGCCGTACGCGCCCGCCGTGCCGACCGGCCCGGCGCTGGCGGGCAGCGCCGGGTCGAACGCCGCCAGCGACCGGTCCGCCTCGAAGAGGCGGCCGAGCAGCGGCAGGTCGCGCTCTGGCGGCGGGCCGGCGTGGAACGCGTGCTCGGCCACGGCGTGGAAGGCAGCCAGCTCATCGCCGGTGACCGGGCGGATTGGATACGGGTCTGCCATGGTCGCCTTCTTATCCTGCCAGACCCGCCGGACGTCAACCGATTTCGCAGACGGCGGACGGCAGCGGCCCGGCAGGAGCGTGGCGCCGCGTGCGGCGACAACGATTAGCGGATACCCTGCGCCCGTCATGGTTGTTCGCTCACCCGCCGGACTCACGCGCACAGTGATGCGCAAGCTGCGTGCTGCGGGGGGATGGCTCAGCGACCAGGCCCGGCAGCAGTTCATCACCAGGAACCGGCGGGTCGCGTTCGGCCTCACCCTGGTCACCGTGGTGATCGCCGTAGCGGCCGTGCACGTGTCCGTGTGGTGGTTCTCGCCCGGGGTGATGATCCTGCCGATCCTGTGCGGCGGCTTGCTGCTGTGGCCGCGGGCGCTGCGGATCCTGTTCGTCATCGCGGGGATCGGCGTCGCCTACGACGTGGTCAAGGACAAGGCGGGGGCGGGGATCGTCGCCACGATCGTGGTCACCGCGTTCTTCGCTGACGTGCTGGCCAGGACCAGGGGCAAGCTTGGCACCCGCGGGCTGCGCGCGGACCGGATGATGATCGAACTGCGGGACCGCATCCGCGCGCAGGGCACGCTGCCCGAGCTTGGCGAGGGCTGGGGCTCGACGGTCGTGCTGCGGCCGGCCGGCGGCTCGTCGTTCGGCGGCGACTTCGTGGTCTCGAGCTGCGAGGGCAGCTCGCTCGAGGTCGCGCTCGTCGACGTGTCCGGCAAGGGGATGGACGCGGCCACCAGGGCGCTGCTGCTTTCCGGCGCGTTCGGCGGCGTGCTCGGCTCGGTCCCAAGGGATTCGTTCCTGCCCGCCTGCAACGCGTACCTGCGCCGCGGCAGGGCCCCCGAGGGGTTCGTGACCGCGGTGCACCTCGCGGTCGACCTCGTGTCCGGCGAGTACACGCTGTCCTCGGCCGGGCACCCGCCGGCGGTGCGCTTCGACGCGAACACCGGCCGGTGGCAGGTCAGCAGGGCGCGCGGGATCGTGCTCGGGGTCGTCCCCGACCTGGCCAGCGTCCCCGACATCCCGGACAAGGGCGTGCTCCGCCGCGGCGACGCGATCATGCTCTACACGGACGGGCTGGTGGAGGCGCCGCGCCGGGACATCGACGAGGGCATCGAACGGCTGCTCGGCGAGGCCGAACGGCTCGTGGTCGCCGGCTTCAGGACAGGCGCGCCGGAACTCGTCACCGCCATGCAGCGTGCCATCGGCAGCGCCGACGACTGCGCCCTTGTCCTCATCTGGCGCTCATAGCGCCGTCGGTGTCCGCCCGGATTGTTTCCGTCGTGTGTCCAGGCCCGCAATTCCGCGCGGCCCAGGTGAACACGTGCCGAAATCGGCTCGGCTAACCCGCGGGCCGCATCCCCGCGAGTTACCGGAACATGACGCGCACGTCACCTATCGGCCGATAACAAGAGCACGATCCGCGCAGGTCAGCGCGTTGCCTGTGAGTCTTTAGGGATTCCTTAGCATATCGGCATTAGCTGTTGCAAACCAATTTAGGAGCGCAATGCGCCGGGCCGGCCGCTTGCCATGCCAGTTCCGCCGGCTTACCGGCCGCCGTTCTCCGACATCGGCGTCATGTGACGCAAGCGTCATTGTTTGCAATTGTTTGTGACCTGTGCGCAAATAGACAGGTGGCTGGCAGTGGATTGGGCAGCCGGGCAGGGGCCAGCGACCTGGACGAGGAGGCGCCCGCGCCTGGCATGGCGGTCGCGGCGCAGGTCTCGCTGGCGGTCGCGGCGAAGGCCTGTCGGGAGAACTTCCCTGTAGCCCTTCGCGTGCTGCCGCGTGCCTGGCGGGCCGACCTCACGGCGCTGTACGGGTTCGCTCGCCTGGTCGACGACATCGGCGACGAGCCGCTGCCTGGCATGCCCGCGGACGCGAGCCCGCAGGCAATCCGGGCCACCCGGCTTCGCCTGCTCGACGACCTCAAGCGCGACGTCGCGACGATCTACGACGGCGGCCGGCCGGAACTGCCCGCGATCCGCGCGCTGCAGCGGACCATCGACGCGAACAACATCCCGCGGCAGCCGTTCGACGACCTCATCCAGGCCAATCGCCAGGACCAGCTGGTCAGCCGCTACGAGACGTACGCGGACCTGGCGAAGTACTGCGAGCTGTCCGCGAACCCGGTCGGCCAGGTCGTCCTGTACATCGTCGGCGCGGCCACCCCGGAGCGGCTGCGCCTGTCGGATAGCATCTGCACGGCCCTGCAGCTCATCGAGCACTGGCAGGACGTGGCCGAGGACCTGGGCAACGGCCGGATCTACCTGCCGCGCGAAGACCTGGCCCGCTGCAACGTCACCGAGGCCGACCTGGCCAGGCCGGCCGCCAGCCCGGACGTCGTCACGCTGATGACATTCGAGACGAACCGGGCGAGGGCGCTCCTCGACGCGGGCGCCCCGCTGGCAGGCACGCTGAAGGGCGCGGCCAGGCTCGCGATCTCGGGCTACGTGGCCGGGGGGCGCGCGGCGCTCGCGGCCATCGCCGCGGCGGGCTATGACGTGCTGCGCCGGACGCCGAAGCCGGGCAAGGCCGCCACGCTGCGGAACATGGTCAGCTGCTACGTCAGGGGGAGGTGAGCGTGGACGCGGACGAGGCGTACTCCGAGTGCGAGCGGATCACCTGGTCGCAGGCGCGCAACTTCGCCTACGGCATCCGGCTGCTGCCGCCGCCCAAGCGGCGGGCGCTCGCCGCGGTGTACGCGTTCGCCCGGCGGATCGACGACATCGGCGACGGCGGCCTGCCGCCGCAGGACAAGGCGGCCAGGCTCGAGGCGGCGCGGGCTCAGGTGCACGCCCTCGTCGCCGCGGCCGATAACAGCGCGGCCGGCAGCCACGCTGACCCGCTGGACCCCGACGACCCCGTGCTCACCGCGCTCGCGGACGCCGGCCGGCGGTTCCCTGTTCCGCTGGCCGCGTTCGGCGAGCTGATCGACGGCTGCCTGGCCGACGTCAGCCAGGCCAGCTACCAGACCTTCGAGGACCTGCTCTGGTACTGCCGCTGCGTGGCCGGCTCGATCGGCCGCCTCTCGCTTGGCATCTACGGCGCGCGGGACCCCGGCAGGCAGAACCGCATGGCCGACGACCTGGGCGTCGCGCTGCAGCTGACCAACATCTTGCGCGACGTCCGCGAGGACTACCTCAACGGCCGCGTGTACCTGCCGGCCGAGGACCTGGCCAAGTTCGGCTGCGAGCTCACGCTCGGCCAGCCCGAGCCGTTCCAGACCGACGCCCAGCAGGCACGCTTCGCGAGCCTGGTGGAGTTCGAGGCGGCGCGCGCCCGTGAGTGGTACGCGTCGGGAATGCGGCTGCTCGCGACCATCGACCGGCGCAGCGCCGCGTGCACCGGCGCGATGGCGGGCATCTACCGGCGCCTGCTCGAGCGCATCGCCCGCCAGCCGAACGCCGTGCTGGTCGGCCGGATGTCGCTGCCTGCCGGGGAGAAGGCGCTGGTCGCCGCCCAGGCGCTCACGGGCGTCGACCGCTGGAAGACGCGCAGGGAGGCAGCCAGGTGAGGGCGGTCGTGATCGGCGGCGGGCTGGCCGGGATCACCGCCGCGATCGCCCTGGGCCAGGCCGGCGCGGACGTCACGCTGCTCGAGGCAAAGCCGCGGCTTGGCGGCGCCACGATGTCGTTCAGCAGGGACGGCCTGGTGGTGGACACCGGCCAGCACGTGTACCTGCGCTGCTGCACGGCCTACCGCGGCCTGCTCGACCGACTCGGCATGGCCGTCCACGCGCCCCTGCAGGCCCGCTTCGACGTGACCGTCCTCACCCCGGCCCGCCGCACCAGGCTGCGCAGGAACCGGCTCCCGGCCCCCCTGCATATGCTGCCGGCCCTGGCCAGGTACCCGCTGCTTTCCTATCCCGAACGATCCCGGGTGCCTGCGGCAGCCCTCGCCATGCGCCGCGTCGACCCGGCGGACCCGGCGACGGACGAGGTGCGGTTCGGTGACTGGCTCGCCGCGCACGGCCAGGACGAGCGGGCGCGCCGCGCGCTGTGGGACCTGTTTTCTGTCTCCTCGCTGAACGTCCCAGGCGACGAGGGCTCGCTGGCGCTGGCCGCCACGGTGGTGCGCACCGGGCTGCTCGGCGGCGCGGGCGCCGCCGACATCGGCGTGCCCGCGCTGTCGCTCGGCGAGCTGCACGGCGCGGCCGCGGCGCGGCTGCTCGGCAAGCTCGGCGCCACCGTGCGGGTGAACGCCAAGGCCGCCGCGATCGACGCGAAGCAGGGCGGCGCCGCGTTCGGGGTGCGGATCGCCCGCGCGCAGGACCCGGACGAGGTCATCGCCGCCGACGCCGTGGTGCTCGCGGTGCCGCACGAGGCGGCCGCGAAGCTGGTTCCCGCGGGCGCGCTGCCCGCCGCGACCGTCGATGGCTGGGCCGGGCTCGGCGCCGCGCCGATCGTGAACGTGCACGTGATCTACGACAGGAAGGTCATGGACGTGCCGTTCGCGGCGGCGGTGGACTCGCCGGTGCAGTGGGTCTTCGACCGCACGCGGATCTCCGGCATGCACGCCCGCGGCGACGACGGGCAGTACCTGGCGATCTCGCTGTCGGCGGCGGATGAGCACGTGGACGTCCCGGCGGCGGCGCTGCGCGAGCAGTTCGTCCCCGCGCTGGCCGAGCTGTTCCCGGCCGCGCGCGAGGCAACCGTGACGGAGTTTTTCGTCACCAGGGAGCGGCGGGCGACGTTCCGCCAGGTGCCGGGGACCGCGCGGCTGCGCCCGAAGCCGGCGACCGCGCTGCCCGGCCTGGTGCTCGCCGGGTCGTGGACCGACACCGGCTGGCCGGACACGATGGAGGGCGCCGTGCGCAGCGGCCTAAACGCCGTGCTCGCCCTGCGCGAGGCGCTGGAGGGAACCGCCACCCGGCCCGGCGCGCACATCCGGCCCCGCGCGGACGGCAGAGCCGCGTCCCCGGCGGACGCGAACGACCCGCCCCGGGCGGACAGAGCCCCGCCCCCCGCGGACGCGAACGACCCGTCCCCCGCGGACGGCGCCCCTCCCTCCCCACCGGGATCGAATGGGCATGTGCCAGGAATTGTCGAGGATGCCGTGAATCAAGTGAGCAACGCGAGAGTAAAGGGGGTGCGCTCGTGACGGTCGTGATGCCTGCCGGTGTCGCCGTGGCGCGTGACCTGGTTGGACCGGCGACGGAGGCCGCGCTCAGCCGGCTCAGCCCTGGCGTGCGACGGGTCGCCGCGTATCACTACGGCCTCGCCGACGCGGACGGCAACCCGGTCCGCGTGGGCAGCGGCAAGGCGCTGCGCCCCGCGCTCGCCCTGCTGTCCGCCCGCGCCGCCGGCGCGGCCCCGGAGCGCGGCGTGACCCCCGCGGTCGCGGTCGAGCTCGTGCACAACTTCTCGCTGCTGCACGACGACATCATGGACGGCGACACCGAGCGGCGGCACCGGCCGACAGCGTGGACGGTGTTCGGCGTCGGCGCCGCGATCCTCGTCGGGGACGCGATGCTGGCGCTCGCCAACGACCTGCTGCTCGAGGAGATGGCGCCGGGCGGCCCCTGGGCGGCGCGCTGCCTGTCCACCGCCGTGCAGCGGCTGATCGCCGGGCAGGGCGAGGACCTGGCGTTCGAGAAGCGCGGCGACGTGACGCTGGCCGAGTGCCTGCAGATGGCAGGCGACAAGACGGCCGCGCTGATGGCCTGCGCCTGCACGATCGGCGCGGTGCACGTGGGCGCGCCGCCGGAGATGGCGATGGGCCTGGCGGAGTTCGGCGGGCACGTGGGCCTGGCGTTCCAGCTGACCGACGACCTGCTCGGCATCTGGGGCGCGCCTGAGGTGACAGGCAAGCCGGTCCGCTCCGACCTGCGCGCCCGCAAGAAGTCGCTGCCCGTGGTCGCGGCCCTGACCAGCGGGACGCCGGCCGCCAGGGAACTGGCGCAGATCCTGGCCAGCAGCGGCGAGCTCACCGAGGACGACCTGACCCGCGCGGCCGACCTCGTGGTCGCGGCCGGCGGCAGGCAGTGGGCCGAACAGGAGGCCGACCAGCGGCTGGCCGCCGCCGCCGACAGCCTGGACGGCATCGGCGTGCCCGCCGACGTGCGCGCCGAGTTCATGGCGATCGCGGAGTTCATCACGGCCAGGCAGTGGTGAAGGTCACGGACACGGAGGACGCCACGGTCAGCGACGTCGCGGCCGCCGCGCTTGCGCGGGCGCGTGACCACCTGCTCGGCCTGCAGGACCCCGGCGGGTGGTGGCAGGGCGAGCTCGAGACGAACGTCACCATGGACGCGGAAGACCTGCTGCTTCGTCACTTCCTCGGCATCCTCACCCCCGAGCTCGCGGCCGAGTCGGCAGGCTGGATCAGGAGCAAGCAGCGCGCGGACGGCACCTGGGCGAACTTCTTCGGCGGCCCCGCCGACCTGTCAACGACCGTCGAGGCCTACGTCGCCCTGCGGCTGGCCGGCGACGAGCCCGACGCGCCGCACATGAAGCTCGCCGCCGACGCGATCACCGACAGCGGCGGCGTGACGGCGACCCGGGTGTTCACCCGGATCTGGCTGGCCCTGTCCGGCCTGTGGTCCTGGGACGACCTGCCGGTGATCCCGCCGGAGATCATCTACCTGCCGTCGTGGTTCCCGCTGAACATCTACGACTGGGGCTGCTGGGCGAGGCAGACGATCGTCGCCCTCGCCGTCGTCGCGTCGTTCAAGCCCGCCAGGCCGGTCCCGTTCACGATCGGTGAGCTGCACGCC
>JASHPP010000179.1 GCA_030038035.1 Trebonia sp. | reverse complement strand
TCAGGGCCGGCGGAGCGGGAAACGGGACCTGGTGGGGGACCGACGCCGAGTACCTGGGTGCCTGGCGGGCGCTAGGTCTGGCATATGCCGGCTTGCGGGGCGTGATCGCCGACGGGATCGAAACGCTGCACGCGCTCCAGCATCTCGCGGTCCTGGAACGGCTGCTTCCGCTGCCCGGAACCGCCCGGCCGACCGCGCAAATGCGTGCTGAGCCCGCCGACGAACGGCTGCTCGGCAAGATCCGCGCGCTGCTTGCCAAGGCGGAATCGACGGAGTTCGCGGAGGAAGCGGAGGCGCTGTCGGCTCGCGCGCAGGAGCTGATGGCCAAGTACAGCATCGATCACGCGCTGCTCGCCGCCGAGTCGGGGCACGCGGAGGAACCGGGCGGGCGGCGGATCGCCGTGGACAACCCCTACGAGGCGCCGAAGGCATCGCTGCTGCAGACCGTCGCGCAGGCCAACCGCTGCCGCATCATCTGGTCAAAGGAACTGGGCCTGGTGACGGTGATCGGCTTCCCGGCAGACCTGGACGCGGTCGAATTGCTGTTCACGTCGCTGCTCGTCCAGGCGAACAGCGCGATGCTGCGGGCCGGGGCGAAGCGGGACACCTACGGGCGGTCCAGGACCCGGGCGTTCCGCCAGTCGTTCCTGGTGTCCTACGCGATCCGCATCGGGGAGCGGCTTTCCGAGGCCACGGGTCACGCGGCGCAGCAGGCCGCGGCGCAGCAGGCGACAGGCAGTGCCGGCGGCAAGGACCTGGTGCCGTTCCTGGCGGCACGCCGGCGGGCCGTCGATGACGCGGTGGACGCCATGTTCGGCGACACGCTGACCAGGAGCCGCGCGGTCCGGGCGACCGACGCGGAGGGCTGGCATTCCGGCCGGATCGCCGCCGACATGGCAAACCTGCACAACCACGCCGCGGTCGTCGGCACCGCATCGGCGTAGCCTGCACCCACATGACCCCCGGCAAACGGGAGACGGCATACTGACCCGTTCGCTGTGGACCACGCTTGGCGCGATCGGCCTCGGCGCTGCGCTGGTAGGCGTTTCTTTGCCGACGTACGCCGACGCTGTTCTTTGCCGACGAACGTCGGCAAATGCTAATGTGGACGTACGCCGGCATATGAGCTGAGTCCACAGGGGACAGATGCGATGAAGATTGTCACCATCCACGACCTGGCTTCCGCTGCGCGGGGTCGCCGACTCGAGCTTGGCCTTACACAGGCCGAACTTGCCGAACGGGCCGGCGTTTCCCGCGACTGGGTCAACTACTTCGAAAGAGGGAAGGGCACCGTCGAGCTAGCGCTTGTCCTGCACCTTTTGGAGGCGCTCGGACTTGAGATGGAACTTCGGCCGACACGAGCCGACGCGAATCAGCGTGGCCGCGCGGCCAGCGACCTCAGATCGTTTGTCGACGAGTACATGAGCAGATGACAGACACCCTGGCCGTCATCGTCGGTGACGTGATTGCCGGGGCGGTGACGCGCCTGGCTAGCGGCAAGCTCCAGTTCACCTACGACGAGCAGTACGCCACGATGGTGACCGCGACGCCGCTTTCGCTGTCGCGGACTGCGCGGGGGCCGTGCGCTTCGCGCTGCCGAGGGACACCGACAAGGCCCTCCGTAGGGTAGGCGCAGTCACCTGGCTAGCAGAAGAAGATGTCGCCGGACTGCTGAGCGAACTCCGGAGAGACTCGACGAGCTGGCTCGGTGCCGGTTTCACGGGCCAGTTCAGCCTCGCCGGAGCTCAGGCGAAAACTGCGCTCATCTTCCAGGATGGGCAGTGGGGGGTTCCCGCCGGGCGAGATCTTCTGCGGTTCGCTCCACCGCGGGGTCGCCGAACAGCAGCGCCAGGACCTCACCCTGGAGCCGGGACCGGAATACCGGCAGCGCCACCGTGCGTCCGGGATAACAGGGAACAGAAGGGGTGGCGGCTGACCAGCGGTGCGCGGACGGCGGTGCGCGGGTTGCCCTATAGCCGTCGCTCGTTCGCTTTAGGGTTCCGCTGTTACGGCAATGCTTAGTTTTGGTTTGATCTCTTGATCCGGCAAGTTGGCGGGGCGCACAATAGTCGAGCCTGAAGTCACATTCCCCGGCAGGCGTTTCGTGATCATCGCAAGAACTCTCGAGGAAGGAGAGAGTGACTATGCGATTCAGACGATTCTGCGCTGCAACTTTCTGCCTCACGCTGGCCGCGGTGGCGGTCACCGCGATCCCGGCAGCGGCGGACCAAACGCCGACCACGGGTTCCGCGCTGGTCAAGCCGATGGCTTACAGCCCCGCCGGGTGCACGCTCCACGGGGGGCGCAGGCCGCACATCCAGACCAGTCCCAAGCACAAAGGCGAACGCTGGGCCGACGCCTTCGAATTCACATCGTGCAAGCGTAACGTGGGCACCCTGTACATCAGCGTCTCCCTTTACAAGACCGACCTCCTCGGTTCCTATTTCGAGGACAACGTGCACTACACGGTGCACAACAAGAAATATGTCGCGGCGAGCCCCGAAGTGAAATGCCGCAACGATACTCAGACCACGGATTTCTACGCGGTCTCGTATTCATATTCAATTGAAAGCGGTACTAAGCAGAAATTAAGTTTTTAGAGCCTAGATCTATGCTAGAATAGCATTATGGCACGCAAGGGGCGCAGGTCGAGCCACGAAGAGCGGATTTATGCCATCCAGCTCCTGGAGCAGGGGCGCACCAAGCCTGAGGTGGCGAGAATTCTCCGGGTTGCCGAGTCCTCGGTTTACGTCTGGCAAAAGGCATATCGT
>JASHPP010000178.1 GCA_030038035.1 Trebonia sp. | reverse complement strand
CGGCCGGCCCGCGGCGCGGGCCGCCCTCATCGCCGACGGCGGCCGGGTCGCCGGCGTCGTCCGTGCCGCCGTGCTGCCCGGCCGGGGCCGCGGCGTCCGCCGCACCGTCCGGGGCGGCGTCGCCGTCCGGGGTGGCGGGGGTGGCAGTGCTGTCGCTGCCGGCGGGGTTGTCGCTGACAGCCGGGTCGTTGCCGGTGCCGGGGCTGTCGCTGCCGGCGGGGGTAGCGGGGGTATCGGTGTCGGGGGTGGCGGTATCGGGGGCGGGGGTGCGGGTGCGGTCGAGGGGGTCGCGGCCGTGCAGCCGGTCCAGGAACGCCATGGCCTGCAGCTGTCCCAGGCTGCCCGCCACCCCGGCGCCGCGCAGCGCGGCCGCGTCCGCGTCGATGCCCGCCTTGGCGGCCAGCACGTCGGCGGCGGCCAGTTCCCGGCCGCCGTAGGACATGTTCCCCGACGCCTCCCGCCGCGCCTGCACCCGCTGGTCTTCGGCGCGGGCATGCTCCCGCCGCTGCCGCACCGCCTCAGGGTCGAGCTTCATTTCCAGCGCGGCGGCCTTGCGGGCCAGCTGGTCATAGCGCAGCCCGGGCGCGGCCGCGGCCAGCACCGCGTCCGCGTGGGCGGCGTCGGGGCCGGCCAGGAACCGGGTGTAGTACCAGATCGCGCTGGCCCGGCCGCCGTCGATCACCCCGGCCGCCAGCCCGGCGAACGTCGACGGCAGCCGGGTGGCCAGGGACGTGGCCAGGTCCATCCGGCCGGACGCCTCGTGCCCGGTGGTCACCAGCTCCGACGCCAGCTCGGCGTCGGCGAACTCCCCGGCCCGGCAGCCCCGCGGCTCCCCGCGCGCCTTCGACGCCTGGAACTGGGCGGCGCGGCGGGCGGTGAACTCGGCGATCCCGGCCAGCTCCAGGTACTCCGCCCGGTTCTGCAAACGCCGGGCCGCCGACACCAGGCCCAGCAGCTCGTCATCACTGAGCCCGGGCAGGCCGCCGGCGGCGTTCTCGGCCAGCGCGGCCAGCAGCGGCCCCGGGCGCAGCGCGTCGGCGATCTTGTCCTGGGCGAAGCCCTCCCCGCCGAGCCCGTCCGGGCCGGCCATCGCGGCCAGCGCCGCCGGGTCCACGTCGGCCGCCTCGCCCAGGGTGACCATGACCGCCGGGGCGGGAGGGTCCTCGTCCGGTACCGGGATGCGGCCGGCGTCCACTTCGGCCAGGAACCAGGCCATGTGAGCGTCCGCGTCCCAGTCATCACCGCCGGGCTGTCCGGGGTCGGGGATGGGGGCGGCTGCCATGGGACGGTTCTCCGTTCGGATTGCCGGGGGGAGATCTAAGCTGATACGAACACTATACCGTAATGCTGTGACAATCCGCGCCGCTGGAAGCACGTTTTCCAAGATCTTTTTCGATTACCGACGCTTCCCTAAGTGCCGCCTCTGCTGGTCGGCTGCGGCTAGTTACTGCAGCGGCGGATCGTGAATCTGGTGGTGAGGCGGAGGTGTCGTGGCGGCGGTTATGTAATGGGCGGTCAGATGCCGTGCTGGCCGGGCCCGGTGTCGGCGTTGTGTATCCAGGCGGTGATGGCGTCTTGCCATGACTGGAGGTAGGCGGGGTATCCATCGGCGAATTCGCGGAGCTTGCCGCTGGCGGGGCCGGTGAGTGCGGTTAGCTGATAGGTGACTTCGACCTCGCTGTGGTGGCCGGCGGGGCTGACGGTGATGGTCACGGTGCCGGCCTGGTCGCCGGGGGTCACGCGGGCGTAGGAGATGCGCTGGCCTGGTTGCCGGTCGGTCACGAGCCAGATGGTGTGCCGGCCGTGGGCGCTGGTTTCGAAGACGGTTCCCGGCTCGGTGTCGTCGGGGGCCGGGGCCGGGAAGGCGGGGTGCCATCCGTGTGCCCAGTCCTGCTCGCCGCGCGGGGTGAACAGGCGGAACGCTTCGCCGGGCGGGAGGGCGACCCGGATGCGGCCGGTGAGCCGCCGGCGCGTGCCGGTCATGGCCGCTCCTTCAGTTTGTGCGCGTCGGTGGCGGTCAGGGTCAGGCCGTAGACGGCCTTGAGCTGGTCGATCTTGGCGAGGACGGGCGGCCCGAACGGGGCCTTGCCCTCGAAGGCGTGCAAGACGATGCCTTCGACGAGGTCACCGAGGGACAGGTCGAGGTATTCGGCCAGGCCCTTGAGGACTTTCAGCGTGTTCCGCTCGATGCGAAGGCCGGTCTGCGTCCGCTCAACTGTTACCATGGTAACAATATATCCCCGGAGCGCGGCGGTTCGGGGATGATCGGCGCAGCTGAAGTCCTGGCGGCTTGGTCGAGACGTTCGGCTGTCCGCCCGGCCGCCTGCGCGTCGAGTGCGCTTGTCTCGCGCAGCACGCTGCCGATCCAGTCGATCTTCCTGGCGCGGGCGCGCCGGACCAGCGCCCGCCCATCTGGGGTCAGGTCGACGATGACCCCACGGTGGTCACTGCTGTCCGCGCGCCGGATCACCAGGCGGTCGCGTTCGAGCCCGGCGACGAGCTTGGTCATGGTGGGCTGGGCCACTCCCTCGCTGTGGGCGAGGTCCCCGAGCCGGTGCGCTCCTCCGTACCGGAGGGTTGCCAGGACGGAGAACCGCGCCGGCGACAGGCCCAGCTCGCCGTCCAGCAGCCGGAAGTGCCTGGCCGAGTGCTGAATTGCCAGGTACAGCTGCTCTGCGGGTTCCATTGCCAGCAGTGTAGTCGATAGCTAGGCTATGGACATGCGGCCAGTGGACCGGCTCGTGGCGGCGGCGCTGCTTGGCCAGGTGACCGAGGTGCGGCGGATGGTCGCGGCCGATCCGGCGCTGCTGTCGGCGCGCAACATGTTCGGCCTGGTCCGCCTGCTGCTGGAACGGGGGGCGGACGTCAACGGCCGGCGAGGGGATGGCATGACGGCGCTGCACTCCGCGTGCTGGCGGGGACTCGGCCGGGTTGCCCAGGAACTCCTCGACGCTGGTGCCGACCCTGCCATCACCGCCGTCGCCGGGCCGCACCGGGGGCAGACGCCCGCGGACACGGCGCTCGCCCAGGGCCATCTTCTCCTTGCCGCTCGGCTGGATGTGCCGGGGCAGTCAGTGTCCAGCCCATACGGCTGATCCTCCCGCCGGCGAAGCTGATCGTGACCAGGCCCGCCATCCCGGCGGCGGCGCCGGGGAATAACTTGGTCCAGGGTCCGGTAGAGCCGGATGACCATCCGCCGTGTGATCGCAACCTTTGACGCGGGAGAACAGCCGTTGAACGAGATCTGGCTTACCTTCCTCAATGGCCCGGACATAGCAGAGCTCGCGCTTGACGACGCCGACGTGCTCACTGCCGTGGAAGATGGACTGCGTGCCCAGGGGCTCGGTCAGACGGTCGTCGAGCCGCGCATGCACCTGATGCCCGACCCCGCGTTCCGGGGCCATTTCAATATTCTGCGAGGCTACATCGCGCCGCTTGGGCTGGCGGGGGTGAAGACCGTCGGCGATTTCGTCGGCAATTACGAGGCCGGGCTGCCCTCCGAGATGGCGTTGCTCACCCTCTTCGACCCGCGCACTGGCATGCCGGTGGCAATCCTCGACGCCACCGCGATAACGGAGATGCGCACCGGCGCCGTCACCGCGCTAGGCGCCCGCCATCTAGCCCGCCCGGATGCCAAGGTGCTCGGGCATATCGGCGCCCGCGGCACGTCGTACTGGAATGTCCGGCTCCTGGACCGGATCTTCGACTTCGCTGAGATCCGGGTCCACTCGCTCCGTCCCGGGAGCCGCGAGGCGTTCGCTGCGCGGCTCGAGCACGACCTCGGCAAGCCCGTCATCGTGGCCGGAGACTGGCGGACCTGCGCAGCGGGCGCGGATATCGTGGTGGAGGCGTCCCGGCTGGACCGGCCGCAGCCGATGCTGAAGACGGAGTGGATCGCGCCCGGCGCGCTCGTCGTGCCGTACGGAACGATGAGCGCGGTCGAGCTCTCGCTGACCGACATCATGGACAAGATCGTCGTGGACGACTGGGGCCAGTGCCGGTCTGGCCCGTTCGGTGCGCTGCGCCAGCACGTCGACTCGGGGCGGCTCAGCGAACAGACATTGCACGGGGAGCTGTGCGAGATCGTCGCTGGCCTTAAGCCGGGCCGTGAGCGCGCCGACGAAACGATCCTGCTCTGGCACCGCGGGCTCTCGCTGTCCGACATCGCGCTGGGTGCCGCGATGCTCAGGAAGGCCGGCGAGCGCGGCATCGGCCAGCGGCTGCGGTTCGCATGACGCCTCCCGCAGTGGTCGTGGACGGGCGCACGCTGTCCCCGGCTGACGTCGCCGCGGTCGCCTGGCACGGCGCGCGGGTGGTCCTCGCGGACGCCGTGAACCCCCTGCTGGAGCGCGAACGCGCCGTCGTCGAGAGCATCGTCGACCGCCAGGTGCCGGCGTACGGCGTGACGACGGGACTGGGCAGCCGGTCCTCGTACGCCCTGCCGCGCGAGGAACTCGCGCGATTCAGCGTCCGCACGGTCCGGGGCCGGGCCAACGCGGTCGGCGGCCCGCTGCCGATCCCGGTTGTGCGCGCTGCCGTACTCGCCCGCGTCAACGGCATTGCGGGCGGCGGCAGCGGAGTGCGTCCTGAGGTCGCACGGCTGCTTATCGACATGCTCAACGCGCGGGTGCACCCGGTGATCCCCGAGGTGGGCTCGATTGGCGCCTCCGACCTGTGCCAGATGGCTCATGTCGGCCTGGTCGTCATCGGCGAGGGCCACGCCGAGGTGTCCGGGCAGATCCTCGACGGCGCGGCGGCACTGCGACGGGCAGGCCTGACTCCTGCTCAGCTCGGCCCGAAGGATGGGGCCGTGCTGTGCGGCGCGAGCCCGCTAGCCGCCGGCCACGGTGCCCTCGCCCTTCATGAGGCGGCGGCCGCTGTGACGCTGGCCCAGGCAGTCGCGGCACTCACGTTCGAGGGCTTCCGGGCCAACACCAGCCCGCTGGATCCCCGGGTGCTGCGCCTGCGGCCGGCCCCTGGGCAATCCAGGGCCGCCGCCGAACTCCTCGCGCTGCTCGCGGGCGGCGAACTGGCCGCCCCCGGCAGTGGCCGGCGCGTGCAGGACCCCATCAGCCTGCGCTGCACGGCGCAGGTGCACGGCTCGCTGCACGCCGCCCTGGACTTCGCCGCCGCCGCGCTGGAACCGGAGCTCAACGGCTGTGGTGACAACCCGGTCGTGCTGGCCGACACTAACGAGATCCTCTCCTCAGGCAATTTCCACACCCCGGCTCTGGCGCTGGCCTTCGACACCCTCGCGCTGGCCGTCGCGCAGACCGCGGCAGTCTCGGCAGCGCGAATGCAGCGGCTGCTCGACTCCGCTGTCAGCGGACTGCCCGCCAACCTCTCGGTCTACGGCCCCGAACGCTCGGGCTTCGCGCCCCTGGCCAAGACCGCGCAGGCCCTCGTCGCCGAGATCCGTGCCGGGTCGGCGCCGGTGTGTGCCGATCCGCGCTACGGCGCGGACGCCGTCGAGGACGACTCGACCAACGCCTCGCTCGGGGCCCGGCGGCTGACGGCGATCCTCACCCGGCTGACCCAGCTCCTCG
>JASHPP010000177.1 GCA_030038035.1 Trebonia sp. | reverse complement strand
CCGATAGCGTCGGCCCCGGCCGCCGTGAGCACGACGAATGCGCCCCTGCCGTCAGCCTCGCACTCCTGCCTGGCGACGAGCCCGCGCCGCTGCATCCGGGTGAGCTGATGGGAGAGCCGGCTCTGCTCCCAGTTCAGCGCCTCGCAGATCTGGAACGGGCGCAGCACCTGCCCGGGCGCCTCGCTGAGCTGCACGAGCACCTCATATTCCGGCAGGGTGAGCCCGGAGTCCTGCTGTAGCTGCCGGTTGAGCGCGGCAGGCAGCAGCGAGCTCATCCGCAGGTAGGTGCGCCATGCCCGCTGTTCGTCCGCCGTGAGCCAGTCTCCGCTCATTCTTCCAGCATAGCGCGGAATCAATGACAGATCATCTACCCTCGCGCCAAGATGTCAGCGCCGCCGGCCAGCGGTCAGCGCTTGCGCATCCGCCCGGGACGGCCTGTCGGCGGCCGGCTTGGTGAAATCGGCGTGGTCGGGTAGCGGCGCGGCCCCGACCACTGGGCCGGCACCGCGTCCACGGCGGACGCGATCGCGTAGGCGGCTCGCTCGTAGTTGACCCGCCAGCCGACGAAGTCGGGCCAGGCGTCTGCCGGTTCGCGCGTGATCGGGAAGCCAACCTCCCGCATCCGGCTCACCGCGTCGAGGAACTGCTCGTATGTCAGGGTGATGCCGGCGTCGGGGTCGGCCTCCTCAGGCACGTCGAAGCCCATCGCCCGCGCGATGCGGCCGAGGCAGGACCACCCCCCGCGCAGGCACAGCCTGGCGGGGACCGTGGGCGCTTCCCCGGGCGCGAGCGACAGCATGAGCGCCGCCGAGTCCAGGACCGCGAGCAGTGAGGTCACCCACGAGGAGAGCCAGTTCGGCGAGCGGAACCGGACCAGCGGCAGGTAGGTGGTGTGGCTTTCCGCGACGTCCGCGGCCCAGCGTTCCCACCGGTAGTACAGCTCGGGCAGGGTGTCGAGCGTCGACACGCCCGAGCCGAGCGCGTAATGCGTGCGCGCGAGCAGCTCCGGACCCCACGACGGGACCCCCGCCCGCGCGTTGAGCAGCGCCACCTCGGTCTCCCGCCGGTTGAACGCGGAGTACAGCGTCGGCAGGTAGCCGATCTGCAAGGCGACCACCCCCAGGCCGGTGGCCGCGGCGATGAAGGCGATCACGGCGGGCACGGTGCCTGGCGGCTCGGCGAACCCCAGCGTGAACATGGACGAGCCCGCGTCCGACAGCGCGGCGGCGACGCCGCTCTTCGCGAACGGCCACAGCACGAGCGTGAAGCCGGCGATGGCGAGCCCGAGCCAGCCGATGAGCTGGGTGACCAGGATCGCCGCCGCCTGCGTGGCGAGGATCCGGTCCCGCCTGGCGAAGTCGGCGACGCCTTTCGTCACCAGGCTGTACGCCGCGAGGACCACCCGGTCCGCCCCGCGGGTCAGCCAGGAGCCGACCGGCCGGGGCACGACCAGCGTTCCGATCACGCTGTTCCACGCGGTGAGCACGATGAGCACGCCGCACGCCGCCGCGACCCACCGGGCGGCGAGCGGTACGGTCATGGTTTCTCCTGCTTGGGCGTGCCACGGGCAGTTCTGGTCAGCTGGCTGGTAGCCGGCAGGCGGAACATCGGTGAGGTAGCCGTTCCCGTACGGCTGCGGGTAGACAGTGATCGTCCACGCCGTGCACGAGCTGTTGTCGATGCTATCGGCGGGGTTCTGGCGGCCACACCGGCCGCGCACCGCTGCCGCCCGCGGCCGGTGCTAGCAGTTCAGGTGGGTGGAGTGGTAGCTGGACGGCGGCGCGGTGATCACGTAGCTGCTGCCTTGCGGAACCAGGTACAGGGTGATCGTCCACATCGTGCACGAGCTGTTGTTGATGCTGTCGGCGGGATTCTGGTGGCTGGTGAACGAGACGGTCGCCGCCAGGTCGCCCGCTCCGGTGTCGGCGATCGAGGTGAGGGTTTCCGCGGAATCCTTGGTCGTCGCGTAGCCGGAGTAGAAGGACGACGAGGTGTCGCTCGCCTGCAGCTGTGCGTCGAGCAGGCTGTTGTACGCCGTGTAGTTGCGGGTGTTGATCGCGGTGAAGTAGCGGTTGAGCAGCGCTTGCACCGCTGGCGTGGCCGAGTTGGCCGCGACGCCCGGCGCGATGCTCACTCCCGTTGGCGACGGGCTGGGGTTCGCGGGTGCCGTCGGGCTTGGGGTCAGGCTTGCCGCGCTCGGCGCGGGCGACCGGGCTGGGGTGCCGGAGGCGAGGCGGGACGGGGACGTGACGGTCGCGTGGGCGGACGGCCCTGCGGTGGGGTGTCCCTTCATGGCCGAGACCAGCGCGAAGGCGCCGCCCCCGGCGGCGAGCACGGCCACGACCGCCACCGCCACGATCAGTGCCGTCTTCCTGCCGCCGCGCCCGGACCGCGGCGGCTGCCGCCCGTAGGCCGGCCACTGTTGCCCGGTCGGCGGCACCCGATTGGGCGGAATCGGGAACGGCGGCCGAGCGCCTGGCGGCTGAAAGGCCGGCGGCGCTGGCGGCGCCGCCGGCGCCGGCGGGGACGGCGGCCGGATCAGCGACTGCGTGGGCGAGGCCAGCCACGGGTCGTCCGGCGGTCGTGCCGCCCACGTCGGCTGGGCAGGCGGCGCCGCCGCTGGCGGCGGGCCGGGCGGCGGGTACGCCGCCCACGGCTGGGCTGGCGCGGGCTCGGCGACGGGCTGGTCCCACCGCGTCGGTCCCCACGCCTGGGGCTCTTCCGCGACCCGGGTCTCGGCCGCCACGGGCTCCTCGGTGAACTCCGCTCCGCACGCGGTGCAAAAGCGCACACCTTCGATGCGCTGCTGCCCGCACATCCTGCAAAAACTCATGGTGTCCCCCCTCAACTACCCCGCGCCTCGAGCAGGTTGACCGCCGCGTCGATCGTGACCGCGAAATAGGCGTTGGCGGCCGGCGCCCGGTCGCCATGCGCGTACAGGCCCGGCGGGGGAGCGCTGAGGGTATGAAGCCTCCCCATGCCGCCGCGCTATCCAGCGGTGGCCGGCAGCGGTGCCGAGCCGTTCGTCACTGTGGCCGGCTGTCCGCAGATTCCGCAGAATGCGTCGTCATCGCCCATCGGCGGACGGCAATTGCTGCAGGTGGCTGCCATTACGGGCTCCTCTGTCCCCCTTACCAGGCGGCGGCGTGGCCGCCAGTAAGCCTTGGGGCAGATTACCCCTATGAGGCGACATTGCGGAAGCCGGGGAAAGCGACATTCCCTGTCATGTTCTTGTCCTATCGCCCGCCTCCTCCCGGGGCTATCAGTTGACGTCGGGGAGGCGGCGGTGTCCGTTCGGGCAAATCTAAAGAGATAGACTCACGGGCAGACATGGCAGGTTTTCGAGGAGTTGAGGTGGCCGGCCAACCACGCACGCGCTGACACCGGGTCCCGTCACCGCGTGCTGCTCGCGATCGCAGCACCCCTCAGCCGGAGGGCTTGCTCGCCGTGCCGCCATTCGCTCTTTCCTGCCTCACCTACCTAGGCATCGCATTGCCGGGTTCCACCCTGGGCATTCTGTGGCCGTCCATGCGGATCAGCCTCCATGAGCCGGTCGCCGCGCTCGGCATCGTGCTCGCCGCCGGCGTCGCCGCCTCGGCCGCCTCGAGCGCCGCGACCGGCCGGATCCTGGCGCGGGTGCCGGCCGGCCCGCTGCTGGCCGCCGCGAGCGCGCTCGTGGCCGGGGCGCTCGCCGTGGAGGCGCTGGCGCCGGCGCTGTGGCTGATCGCGATCGGGAGCGCGGTGTTCAGCACCGGCTTCGGGGCGATCGACGCCGCGCTGAACGCCTACGCCGCCGGGCACTTCGGCGCGCGGCAGGTCACCTGGATGCACGCCGGCTACGGCCTCGGCGCCACCCTCGGCCCCCTGCTCGTCACCGCCTTGCTGGCCGCCGGCGCGGGCTGGCGGTGGACCATGGCGGCGATGTCGTTCGCCGTCGCGGCGATCACCGTGATGCTGGCCGCGGCACGGCACAGGTGGAAGGTGCCCGCCGCGCCCGCCGCGGCGAAAGAAAATGCAGCATCAGCCGAACGGTCCGGGCCGTCTCCTCGCCGCCACGCGATCCTGGCGGGGGTGGTGTTCACCGGCGTGGAGACCGGGGTCGAGTCGGCGGCCGGCATCTGGGGCTACGTGTTCCTGACCGGCGGCCGCGGCCTGCCGGCCGCGGTCGCCGGCATAGCGGTGTCGGCCTACTGGCTGATGATGTTCGCCGGGCGTGCGGTGCTCGGCCCGGTGGCCGAACGGGCCGGCGCCTCCCGGGTGCTCGCGCTCGCCGTCGCCGGGGTGCCGGCCGGCGCGCTGCTGATGGCGGTGCCGGGGCCTGGGCTCGTCGCGGTCGCCGGGATGATGCTGCTCGGGCTCGCCGCCGCGCCGGTGTTCCCGCTGCTCACCCTCACCACGGCGGACCGGTCCGGGGAGGGCGGCGCGACCGCGGCGGTGGGGCTGCAGATGGCCGCCTCCGCCGTCGGCAGCTTCGCGCTGCCGGCCGGCATCGGGCTGGTCATCGGGGCGGTCAGCGCGCGGGCGCTCGGCCCGGCGCTGCTCGCCCTCGCCCTGGCGATGTGCGGCGTCTACTGGCTAGCGGTGCGGGGCGCCGGTTGACGACCGCCCTCGTGCGCTGGGGGCCCTGCCGCCAGCAGGCGCGGCACTCCCTCGCACACCATCGTTTACCGGGCGTGCAAGATATCGTCAAGGACCGGACCGGGTGCGGCGGCCGGCTCCGTGAACCACTCGCGCCCGGCGAGCAGGGCGAAGACCGGAACGGGCAGCGCGGCCGCGAGCCGGAACAGCCGCGACGCGCGGCCCTTGCCGTCAGCCGGCGTCCGGTGCGCGGCCAGCGCGGCCTGCTTGGTCGCGGCGTAGCCGCGCACGTCCACCCGGTGCGTGATCGCGGCGCGCGGCGTGCCCGCGGTCCTGGCCGCCCGCTCGTTGGACCTGCTCACCAATCCTGGGCGGCTGAGCAGGCCGAACATCCGGATGGCGAGTTCCCTGGGCACCGTGGCCTCGAGCACGCGGACGCCCGTCAGCGCCGCGGCCATGGCGCCGACCTCGTGGACCTTGACGTGGTCACGGTGGCCGTAGCCGCCCTGCGCGTCGTAGCTGAGCAGCAGGTCGGCGTGCTCCTCGCGCAGCAGCGCGGCCAGCCTACCGGCGGCTTCGGCCGGGTCGGCGCGGGCGAACCGCACCCGCCCGGGCGGGTCGGCGTACAGTTCGCGGCCGTGGCCGCTGTCGGCGTAGCCGAGGTGCTCGGCCCGCGCGGCGCCCAGGATCGCGGCGCTGCGGCGAAACTCGTCCAGCCTGCTGTTCGGCGCCCCCACCGCGCCGTCGCAGGCGACCACGACCACGACCCGGTGACCGCCGGCGGCCAGCTTGGCCAGCGTCCCGCCGGTCAGCAGCACCTCGTCATCGGGGTGGGCGTGAAACGCGAGAACCGTCGCCACGAGACTTAGCCTGGCACGCGCGCTGCCCGCCGACGGCGGCAGCCTCCGTCAGCGGGCAGCAGGACGGCTCAGCGGTCGTTGCGAGCGCGGGGGGACCGGGCGATGAGCAGGATCGCCAGCACGATCACGCCGACCCAGACCCACGGGATGTAGATGGCGGCGAAGGTGTGCCACACCGCGACCATCAGCGCTATGCCGAGCCCCACGAGGAGCAGCGGTCGTGCTGACCTCCGGCGGTGCATCCGGTAGGGGACGGCCGGGCCGTGCTGCCCGGCCGTCCCCTGGGCCCCCGTCGGCTCAGGGTCGGGGAGGTCGTCGAACAGGCCGTCAAGGTCGCCGCGGGTCTTGGCGGCCATCGCCTGGCTGACCCGCTCGTCGAACTCGGCCTGGTCGAGCCGGCCGTCGCCGTAATGGGCGGCGAGGCGCTCGGCGACCGCGTTGCGTTCGGCGTCAGAGACGCGGATGTGCTGGTCGGAGTAGCGGATCCGCCGCGTCCACTGCTGGC
>JASHPP010000176.1 GCA_030038035.1 Trebonia sp. | reverse complement strand
GTACAAGACTATGTAAATCTCTAGTTACCGCGCCCAATGACAGGGGCATTACCGGCGCGTGATGCTCTGTCGAAACGGGCAACGTGAGTGGGTCACCCAGTCGACGGTCAGGAAGGGAACCATGACCGAGACGCACGTACGTGCTGAGGCATCGCAGGAACCGGAGTTCCGCAACAACTGGCTCGAGGGTCCCTTCGCGCCCGTTGACCAGGAAGTTACCGTTTACGATCTCAAGGTCACCGGGACGATCCCCGGCGACCTTGACGGCCGCCTGCTCCGCGTGGGGCCGAATCCGGTGGACCCGGAGAACCCCGTCACCTACAACTGGTTCACAGGCAACGGGATGGTGCACGGCGTCCGCATCCGCGACGGCAAGGCCGAGTGGTACCGGAATCGCTTCGTACGGGACGACCAGGTTACCCGCAGCAAGGGCCTGCCGCCGCTGCCCGGCCCGAGCCAGCTCGGCGGCGGTGCCAGCTACGTCGCCGACAACGTGGTGAACACGCACATCTTTCCGCAGGCCGGCAAGACCTGGGCGTTCGCCGAGGCCGGCGTGCTGCCGATCGAGCTGTCCTACGAGCTTGAGTGCCTGGCCAGGTCCGACTTCGGCGGCAGCCTCAACGGCTCCTGGACCGGCCACCCGCACCGCGACCCGGGCTCAGGCGAGCTCCACGGGATGACGTACTACCACGGCTGGGAGTACGTCAGCTACCAGGTGCTCGACACGACGGGCAAGATCCGCAGGACGGTGGACGTCCCGGTGTACGGCCGCCCGGTCGTCCACGACTGCGCGCTGACCGAGCGGTACGCGATCTTCCTTGACGGGCCGGTCGCCTACTCCGACGAGCTGCTCAGGCAGGGCTACGACTTCCCGTTCATGTGGGGCTTCGAATACCCGACCCGCTGGGTGCTGATCCCGCGGGACGGCGTGCCCGGCGACGTCGTCTTCGCGGACGTGGAGCGGTGGGCGGTGTTCCACATCCTCGGCGCCTACGACATGCCGGACGGGCGGGTGGCGCTGATCGGCCCGGGCAACTCCCGGATGTTCGTCACCGACCGGACCGGCCCCGGTGAGGTTCCCGGCTCGCTGAACCTGTACCTCATCGACCCCGCCACCGGGAAGACCGAGGTCAAGATCCTGGACGAGCAGCCGCAGGAGATGCCGCGGCTGGACGAGCGGCTGACCGGCGGGAAGTTCAGGTACGGCTATTTCTCAAGCCGCGACCAGGGCATCTCCACGCTGATCAAGCAGGACCTCGACGCGAAAACCAAGGAGTCCTACGGCTACGGCCCCGGCCGGTTCGGCATGGAGGCCGTGTTCGTGCCGCGCACCCGCGACTCCGCCGAAGACGACGGCTGGCTGATGACCTTCGTCACCGACATGACCACCAAGACCGCCGAGGTCGTCATCCTGCACGCGCAGGACCTGCGGGCGGGCCCGGTCGCGACGATCCACATCCCGCACCGGGTGCCGATCGGCTTCCACGGCAACTGGATTGCGGATTCCGAGCTCGAACAACAGCGAAAGGCCCTGGGATTGTGACGGAGCAAACGCAGCAGACGGAGCAGGCGCAGCAGACGCGGCAACTGCCGCCGGACGTGATCGCGCAGCTGAAGGCGCTTGACCCGGCGGTCAGCCCGGAGCTGGCGCAGGCCACCTGGGCGCTGCTGACGCCGTTCCACGAGAAGGCCGGCTACACCGCGCCGAAGATCGACAGGGACCTGCGCTACGGGGACGACCCGAGGCACCGGCTCGACGTGCACACCGCTGGCAACGGCCAGGCCGGCGCGCCGGTCTTCGTGTTCGTGCACGGCGGCGGCTTCGTCCGCGGCGACAAGCACGTCCCGGGTACCCCGCAGTACGACCTGGTGGGAGCGTGGGCGGTCCGGCACGGCTGGGTTGGCGTGACGATGACCTACCGGCTGGCGCCTGAGCACACGTGGCCGTCCGGCGCGCAGGACGTCGCCGCGGCGGTCCGCTGGCTCAGGGCGCACATCGCCGGCTATGGCGGTGACCCGGACAAGATCGTGGTCGCGGGCAACTCCGCGGGCGCGATGCACGTCGCCTCGTTCGCCGCCGGCCAGGGGGCCGCCGGCCCCGCCGATCCCGTCGGCCCCGGGGGCATCGCGGGAGCGGCGCTGCTGTCCGGCATCTACGAGATAGGCGCGCCCCGTCCCGGCGAGCCCGAGCACGCCTACTACGGCCCGAACCCGGGCCCGGAGGTCTCGCCGCTGCCCGGCCTGCTGCGGACCACGGTCCCGCTGCTGTTCAGCGTGGCCGAACGGGACCCCGGACTCTTCCAGGAGGCCGCCGCGCGCCTGGTCGGCAAATGGCTCGACAGGCACGGCACCGTGCCGGACCTGGTCTGGGTCGAGGGCCACAACCACATGTCGACCATCGGCAGCCTCACCGTCGACGAGGCGGCGCTCGGCGTCCCGCTGGCCCGGTTCGTCGAGCGGGTGACCGGATGGCCGCGCTGACCGGCTTCCCGGCGGCGGCCGTGCTGATCGGTGCCCCTGCCGGGAACAGCCGTGCTCCGGCACGTGCCGTCCGGGCCGGCGGGCGTGATCGCCCCCTGGAACACAGGCGACTGCGGGCCGGCAGCGTGTTCGTCCCTGGCACCGATCACTGGAACACCCTGCTGAAAGGAGCGCCTGCATGACCGCCCCGGAGCCGACGTTCCCGCCCACGCAAGCACCCCAGCCAACGACCGGGGGCCGGCAGGGCTACCTGCGGATCGCCACGGAGGAGGCGTTCGCCACCCCCGAGATCCTCAAGCTCTGGCTCGGCCTGCTCGACGACCCGACGTTCGACGACCCCGGCTTCCGCTCCCTGTGGTCCTTCTACGGCACGGCCACCGCCGAGCGCCCCCGCTTCGTCCTGCAGTCCCTCCAGGACCTGGGCGAGGGGCGCCTCGCCGCCATGGACAAGGCCGGCATCGACCGGGCGATCCTCTCGCTGACCTCGCCCGGCGCCCAGCCGCTGCGCAAAGACATCGCGAAACAGCAGGCCACCCTGGCCAACGACCAGCTCGCGCAGGCCTGCAAAAGGCACCCCGACCGGTTCTCCGGCCTCACCGCGGTCGCACCGCAGGATCCCGAGTACTCGGCCAGGGAGATCGAGCGCGGCAAGAACGAACTGGGCTTCCACGGCGTGATCATCAACTCCCACACCCAGGGCGAGTACCTGGACGACCCGAAGTTCTGGCCGATCTTCGAGGCCGCGCAGGCCCTCGACACCCCGATCTACCTGCACCCGAACACGGCCCCCAAGAACTTCATCCAGCCCATGCTCGAGGCCGGGCTTGACGGCGCCATCTGGGGGTTCGCGGTCGAGACCGGCACGCACCTGCTCCGGCTGATCACCAAGGGCGTCTTCGACCGGTTCCCGCGGCTGAAGATGGTGGTCGGCCACCTCGGCGAGGCGCTCCCGTTCTGGATGTACCGCCTGGACTACATGCACGGCGCCACGGTCAGGTCCGGCCGGTACGAGGCGATGAAGCCCATCGAGTGCAGGCCGAGCGAGTACCTGAAGAGGAACGTCTGGGTCACCACGAGCGGCATGGCCTGGGCGCCCGCGATCATGTTCTGCCGCGACGTCCTCGGCCCCGACCGGGTGCTGTACGCGATGGACTACCCGTATGAGTACCTGGTCGACGAGGTCCGCTGGCAGGACGACCTGCCGCTGACCGTCGCGGAAAAGAAGCAGTTCTACCAGACCAATGCCGAAGAAGTGTTCAACCTCCCGAAGGGAGACGCATAATGCCGCGCCCCAAGATCCCGGCGGAAGACCGCCTCGAAATCCAGGAATTGTTCGCGATTTACGCCTGGGGCCTGAACACCGGCGACGAAGAGCAGGTGCTCTCCTGCTTCACGGAAGACTGCTCGTTCGAGCACCAGCCGCAGGGCATTTTCCACGGCCACGAGCAGCTCAAGATCCTCCTGCACCACCTCTGGTACGACAAACCCGGCTGGTTCATCGGCCGCCAGCACCTAGCCAACCATTTCATCCTGACCCCGCTGACCG
>JASHPP010000015.1 GCA_030038035.1 Trebonia sp. | reverse complement strand
TTCCTGACCTCGCAGTGGTTCGCCGAGCAGGGGTTCGCGGTCGTGGTGGCGGACGGCAGGGGCACGCCCGGCCGCGGGCCCGCCTGGGAGCGGGCGGTGGCCGGCGACCTCGCCACCGGCATCCTGGCGGACCAGGTCACGGCGCTGCACGCGGCCGCGGCGGCGTTCCCCGACCTGGACGCGCACCGGGTCGGCATCCGCGGCTGGTCGTTCGGCGGGTACCTGGCGGCCCTGGCCGTGCTGCGGCGTCCCGATGTCTTCCACGCGGCGGTCGCGGGCGCGCCGGTCACCGACTGGCGGCTGTACGACACCCACTACACCGAGCGGTACCTCGGCGACCCCGCGGACAATCCGGCTGGCTACGAGGTAAGTTCGCTGACCAGTGATCCGGAACGGGCCGTGGCGTCTGTCACCCGCCCGTTGCTGATCATCCACGGGCTGGCCGACGATAACGTGTTCGTCGCGCACTCGCTGCGCCTTTCCTCGGCGCTGCTGGCGGCGGGGTACCCGCATTCGGTGCTGCCGCTGTCCGGTGTGACGCACATGACCCCGCAGGAGGTCGTCGCGGAGAACCTGCTGCTGCTGCAGGTGGAGTTCCTGCGGTCGGCTCTTTCCGGCGGCGGCGGAATGTAGCCAGTCTCACATGCTGGAAGGGCCGTCCGATGCGGCATCCTGAGACTAACTGGAATAGGTTCATGGACGTCGCCATGCGCGGGCACCCCCGGTCCGTCCATTCGGGGCGAGGGGCGGCCCGGATACGCGTCGCGTTACGATCACGCTCAAGGCTCCGAGGACGCTGAAGTATGACTCAAATATCGGAAGCGCCGGCTAGAACGCGGGCGCAGATCTCCGACCGGACCCTCCGCAAGGACAGGTGGTGGCAGGCGCCGGTCGTCGTCGTGACGCTGCTGACCATCTGGCTGACCTACGCGACGGTCCGCGTGTTCACCGGACACTGGTACTACGTACCGCAGTACCACTATCTCACGCCGTTCTACTCGCCCTGCGTCAACGGCGAGTGCCTGCCGGAGGCGTCGACGCTTGGCAGGTGGATCCCCGCCGTACCCCCGGTTATCCCGTACGCGTTCGTCTCGCTGGTGTTCGTGCTCGGGTTCCGGCTGAGCTGTTACTACTACCGGCGCGCCTACTACCGGTCGTTCTGGCAGTCCCCGCCTTCGTGCGCGGTGCGCGAGCCGCACGCGAGGTACACCGGCGAGACCAGGTTCCCGCTGATCGTGCAGAACCTGCACAGGTACTTCTTCTACGTGGTGCTCGCGATCTCGCTGCTCAACACCTGGGACGCGGCCCAGGCGTTCCGCGGGCCGGACGGGAACTTCGGGTTCGGCCTCGGCTCGCTCATCATGCTGGCGAACGTGATCCTGCTGTGGTGCTACACGCTGTCCTGCCACTCCTGCAGGCACATCACGGGCGGCCGGCTGAAGCACTTCTCCAAGCACCCCGTCAGGTACTGGATCTGGACGAAGGTGTCCTGGCTGAACGCGCGGCACATGCAGCTCGCCTGGATCACGCTCGGCACGCTGATGCTGACCGACCTGTACGTCATGCTCGTCGCCAGCGGCGCCATCTCCGACCCACGAATCTTCAATTAAGCCGAACGGGCGATCGTTATGACAGACGACATCGAGCGTTACTCCTACGACGTGGTAGTGATCGGCGCGGGCGGCTCAGGGCTGCGCGCGGCGATCGAAGCCCGCGCGCGGGGCTTCAAGACCGCGATCATCTCCAAGTCGCTGTTCGGCAAGGCCCACACGGTGATGGCCGAGGGCGGCGCCGCCGCCGCCATGGGCAACATGAATCCCAACGACAACTGGCAGGTGCACTTCTGCGACACGATGCGCGGCGGCAAGTTCCTCAACAACCCGCGGATGGCCGAGCTGCACGCCAAGGAGGCCCCGGACCGGGTCTGGGAACTCGAGGCGTGGGGGGCGCTGTTCGACCGGACCAAGGACGGGAAGATCTCGCAGCGGAACTTCGGCGGGCACGCGTACCCACGGCTCGCGCACGTCGGTGACCGCACCGGCCTGGAGATCATCCGCACCTTGCAGCAGCGGGTCGTCGCGCTGCAGCAGGCGGACTCGGTCGCGCTTGGCGACCCGGAGGCGATGATCGCGGTGTTCGCGGAGACGACGATCACCCGGCTGCTCAGGGATCAGTCGGGGCGGATCTCGGGCGCTTTCGGATACGCCAGGGACACCGGGCGGTTCGTCGTGTTCGAGGCGCCGGCCGTGGTGCTCGCCACCGGCGGGATCGGGCGCACGTTCAAGGTCACCACGAACTCCTGGGAGTACAGCGGTGACGGGCACGCGCTGGCACTGCTCGCGGGCGCGGCGCTGATCAACATGGAGTTCGTCCAGTTTCACCCCACCGGCATGATCTGGCCGCCGTCGGTGGCCGGCCTGCTGGTCACCGAGTCGGTCCGCGGCGACGGCGGGGTGCTGCTGAACTCGGAGGGCCGGCGGTTCATGTTCGACTATGTGCCCGAGGTGTTCCGCGGCCAGTACGCGGAGACCGAGGAAGAGGCCGACCGCTGGTTCACCGACCCGGACCACAACAGGCGCCCGCCGGATCTGCTGCCGCGCGATGAGGTCGCGCGGTCCATCAACTCCGAGATCAAGGCCGGGCGCGGGACCGAGCACGGCGGCGTCTTCCTCGACATCGCCTCGCGGCGGCCCCCCGAGTACATCCTCCAGCGGCTGCCGTCCATGTACCACCAGTTCATCGAGCTGGCGGATGTGGACATCACCAAGGAGCCGATGGAGATCGGGCCGACCTGCCACTACGTGATGGGCGGCATCGAGGTCGACCCGGACACCGCCGCCTCGTCCGTGCCCGGCTTGTTCGCGGCCGGCGAGGTGTCCGGCGGGATGCACGGCTCGAACCGGCTCGGCGGCAACTCGCTGACCGACCTGCTCGTGTTCGGCAAGCGGGCCGGGGACGGCGCGGCGGACTACCTGGATTCGCTGGGGCCGTCCCGGCCCGCGGTGGCGGACTCCGACCTCTCGGCCGCGGTCGCCGAGGCGCTCGCGCCGCTGTCCCGCGCCGAGGGCGAGAGCCCCTACAAGGTGCACCACGAACTCCAGCAGACGATGCAGGACCTGGTCGGCCTGATCAGGCGGGAGTCCGAGGTCAAGGCCGCGCTCGGCGAGCTTGAGAAGTTCAAGGAGCGGGCCGCGCGGGTGGCCGTGCCGGGCGAGCGGGCTTACAACCCGGGCTGGCACTACGCGCTCGACCTGCGGAACATGCTGCTCGTCGCCGAGTGCGTGGCGCTGGCCGCGCTGGAGCGGCAGGAGTCGCGCGGCGGGCACACCAGGGATGACTACCCGGAGATGTCGCCGGAATGGCGCAAGGTGAACCTGGCCCTGGCGCTGACCGGCGACAAGCTCGAGCTAACCCACAAGCCGCTGCCCGTGATGCGGCCCGACCAGCTCGCGCTGTTCGACAAGTCCGAGCTCAAGAAGTACATGACCGAGGAGGAGCTGGCCGGGCTGCCCGCTCCGGCTCCGTCGGCTACGCCGGCTACCGCTGCGTCGGAGGAGGGGCACTGATGGGGTACGAGACAGCATTGCGGGTGTGGCGCGGCGACGCCGGGTCGGGCTCGCTTGTCGATTACACGGTCGAGGTCAACGAGGGTGAGGTCGTCCTCGACGTGCTGCACCGGCTGCAGGCCACCCAGGCGGGCGACCTGGCGATCCGGTGGAACTGCAAGGCCGGCAAGTGCGGATCGTGCTCGATGGAGATCAACGGCCGGCCGCGGCTCGGCTGCATGACCCGGATGTCGACGTTCTCCCCCGACGAGGTCCTGACGATCACTCCGATGCGCACGTTCCCCGTGATCAGGGACCTGGTCACCGACGTGTCGTTCAACTACGCGAAGGCGCGCACGATCCCGTCGTTCACGCCGGACCCGTCGATCAAGCCCGGCGAGTTCCGGATGCAGCAGGAGGACGTGAACCGGTCGCAGGAGTTCCGCAAGTGCATCGAGTGCTACCTGTGCCAGAACACGTGTCACGTGATCCGCGACCACGCCGAGAACGAGCGGCCGTTCGCCGGCCCGCGGTTCCTCATGCGGGTCGCCGAGCTGGAGATGCACCCGTGTGACGAGGCGGACCGGCGGGACATCGCGCAGGACGACTTCGGCCTGGGCTACTGCAACATCACCAAGTGCTGCACCGAGGTGTGCCCCGAGCACATCAAGATCACCGACAACGCGCTGATCCCGATGAAGGAGCGCGTCGCCGGCCTCAAGTACGACCCGCTGGTCTGGCTCGGCTCGAAGATCTCCCGGCGCCCGGCGAAGGCGGGCACCCCGGCCGTCCCCGGCAAGCGCTAGCGGGGCCTGCGCCGCGTTGTGGGCCCGCGCCCGGCCCGCCGAAATCCCCGACATCCTCGCCCGCCTGGACGCCGCCATCGTCACATGGGCGAACGAACCCGAAGCACGGCGAGTGACTGCGCCGGAATATCACAGAAAGGGCGAGGCTTGCGGGCCGATTCCGCGCGGTTGACAACCTACGCTTGTCGCAGCGCTGCTCGCCGACCCCCGGACAGACCCAGGAACCGCAACGAGTCAGCCGCCCTGTTTGACGACCGAACAAGATAGCGATAGGCACCCTTTCTATCGTGCGCCGCGGCTTGCGTTGCTACCGGTGGTAGCATCGGTTTATGGATGAGGTTTCGCGCGCGGGGACCGACCCTGGGCAGGCGCTGAGCGCACTGGAGAAGGCGCTGCGGGACGCGCTGGCCGCGGTCCCGCTCGAGCAGGTGCTGCAGCGCGTCACCGTCATGTTCCCGAAGGCACCCGTCGACATCGATACAGGGCCGGCCTCGCGGTTCCACGGCCGCGTGCAGAAGGTGAGCGTCTCGATGCCAGAAGAACTGACAGCCGCCGTCCGGGCCCGGACCGGGCCCGGTGAGTTCAGCCGGTACGTAACGGAGGCCACTGAGCGGAAGCTCCAGCACGACGTTCTCGGCGAGGTGCTCGACGAACTGGACGCCGAGTTCGGCCCGGTGCCACCCGAGCTACTGGAATGGGCGGAGCGTCAGTGGCCAGACTACGAAGCGGAGTAGACGGGGCCCTGGTCCTGGACGCCCAGGGTCTGGTCAAGCTCGCCACGGGCGACCCGGCGGTACACGCGCTGGCGCGGAAGGCGTACCAGCGGTACGACCGCGTCGTCACAGCCGCGTCGACGCTCGCCGAAGTGCTGCGTGGCGGTCAGGAAGACGCCCGCATGCACCGCGTCCTGCGTGGTGTCATCGTCGCGAACATCGATAAGGAAGCCGGGCGCAGGGCGGGAGAACTCCTCGGCTCGACCGGCATGTCAGGCCACCGGTGCACGGTGAACGCGCTGCTCGCCGTCATCGCACTGGCACAACCGCGTCCGGTTGTGCTGCTGACGAGCGACCCCGAGGACATGGCCCGGCTCACTGAGGAACCCGGCCGCAGGAAGGCCGACCGGGTCGCGGTGGTCAAGGTATGAGCCACTTACTCCACGTGCCACGTGCCGGCTGGGGTGGCGGCGCATGACTCGATGACCAGCGGGACGCCGCTGGCCGCCGACGGTGCCGTCACGCACAGGCCCGAGGCGGCGCTGACCAGCTCGGAGGCGAGCGGGCCGGCGGCGGACAGCTGCCACTTGGTGGCGGCCGTGCCGGCGCAGGGCCCGAGCGACAGCGCCGAACCGGCGGCGGCGGCCGCCTCGGTCAGGCACTGGCCGCCCAGCCGGAGCGTGCCGTCGGACCGCGCCGCCCACTGCTGGGCCGCCGTGTCCGCGCAGGCGGCCAGCTCGACGGCGGACCCGGCGCCGGCCAGGCACTTGCCCGGCTCGCCGGAGAAGACGGCGGCCGCCGGGCGGTACCAGTGCTCGCCCGTCTGGATCGTGGTGTTGGCGCAGGCAGCCATCGTCGGCCGGTTGCCGTTGGCCGCGGCCGCGCCGGCGAAGTACAGGCACTTGCCTGACTGGGCGCTGACCAGCTCGCCGTCGGTGCCTGCCTGCCACTGCTGGTTGCTGAAGCCAGCGGAGCACGCCCACAGCACCACGCTCGTCCCGCTCGCCGCCAGGCACTTGCCGAGGACGCGGATCGTGCCGTCCCGGACGACGGTCCACTGCTGGTTCGCGTGGCCGTCGCAGCTCCACAGGTTCACCAGCGTGCCGTTGGCCGTGCCTGACGACGGGTCGTTGAGGCACTTGCCGGTGCCGCCGACCTGCCTGAGCTGCCCGGCGAAGCCACTGTCGGCCACGGCCGGCACCGTCCAGGTGAACAGCATGGACCCGGTGCCGCCGAAGGCGTCGGACGCGTAGACGGTGACGTCGTACGTGCCCGGCGCCGACGGCCAGCCGGTTATCAGGCCGGAGGAGCTCATCGACAGGCCCGTGGGCAGCCCGGTCGCGGCGTAGGACGGCGTATAGCCGGTGTTCGGGTCGTACCCCGAGATCTGCAGCACGACCGGAGTGCCCGCCGGGGTCCTGCGGTTGCCTGGAGAGTCCACCGTGATCGCCCCTGACACGTCCCAGGTGAACGTCAGCGACGAGGGGGTCACCGGGACCGCGCCGGCTGAGGGGGTGACCGTCACCGTGTACTGCTGGCCGCGATCGGACACCAGCGGAGTCCCCGTGACCTGGCCGGACGGGCTCATCGTCAGGCCTGGCGGCAGGGCGCCCTGGCTGCCCGCGGCCGGCACGGCATAGCTGACCCGCGTCCCGTCCAGCGAGGTGAGCGTCTGCAGCTGCACCGGGGCGATCGGCGCGCCCGCCTGGCTGACCTGCACGACCGGGCCGAGGTAGTCCAGGTCGGTCGGGCCCTTGATGCCGTTGACCGTGCCGCTGCTCGTGTACTGCCAGAACGTGTAGTTGCCCCAGCCGGTCGGCAGCGCCGGGATCGTCACCCCGTACGACGCGAGCCACAGCGGATACCCGCTGAACGCCGTGCTGTTCCCTGTGCACGTGTCCCAGAAGGGAGCGTTCGTGTAGATGATCGGGGTCTTGCCCAGCGCGGAGACATCGGCGATGTACGTCTTGAGCCAGTCCACCATCGCTTGCGGGGTCAGCCCGTAGCACTGGGTCGTGTGATCCTGCTCGTAGTACGGGTCGTTCTCTATGTCCACGACGAGCGGCAGCATCAGGTCGCTGGACTTGTACGCCGGGTCGGTAACCGAATCGACCACGCTGACCGCCGCCGCGGCCTGCTGCGCGACGGTGCCGTTCCCCTTCGGGTCATACGGGAAGACGAACGCGTAGGGCATCACGTACAGCCCGGCCGCCGCGGCCGCCTTGACGTCGGCGGCATACGTCGTTTCCGCGGTCTGCGCGAAAGTCGCCTCGACGCCGGCGAAGCTGCTGCCCGCCTGCCGCAGCAGCGTCCAGCTGTTCACGGTCGTGAACGGGGAGACGTCCACCCCGGACGCGGGCACGGTGGTAACCGCGGTCGCCCGGGTCGCTACCGCCGCCGGAATCGCCAGTCCCGCCACGATGATTAGCGCGACACCCATGATGCCGGCGCGTCCCCGTAGCCGAGTCACGCGCGGGAGCTTACCGGCTATTGGTGCGAATGCGGAGCAAATTGGTGATTAGGGTCCGCGGTGGCTTGCGCCGGCCGTCGGCCGGCAGGCGGATACGATGACCTCGGGCGTCGCGGCTGGCCCCGCTGTTCCCTTGCTGGCGAGAGGGCACGATGTATCCGCACATTACCTACCCAGAGGCGATCGTCGTCGGCCTGATCCAGGGCATCACCGAGCTCTTCCCGATATCCAGCCTCGGGCACAACGTGCTCATTCCGGCGCTGGTCGGCGGGCGCTGGGCGG
>JASHPP010000175.1 GCA_030038035.1 Trebonia sp. | reverse complement strand
TGACGTAGCCAGCGCGGGCCGCGAGCCGGGTGCCGGCGGGCACCGCCTGGCCGCGCCGCACCTTGCCGGTGAGCAGCCCGTTCGCCAGCGGGAAGAACGGCAGCACGCCGAGCCCGAAGTGGCGCGCCGCGGGGAGCACCTCCGCTTCCGCGCCGCGCTCGAGCAGCGACCAGTGGTTCTGGGCGGAGACGAACGGGGTGCGGTTGGCGCTCGCCGCCTTGTGCGCGGCGTCCGCGAGCTGCCAGCCTGACAGGTTCGAGTGCCCCAGGTACCTGACCTTGCCCTCGGTGACCAGCTCGGACAGCGCGGCGAGCGTCTCCTCGATCGGCGTCAGCGGGTCCGGGGTGTGCAGCTGGTACAGGTCGATGTAGTCGGTCCGCAGCCGCGTGAGCGACTTCTCCACGGCCAGCCTGATGTACTTGCGGCTGCCCTTGGCCCCGGCGGCGGGGCCATACCCCATGTCCGTCCGCTGGTTGCCGAACTTCGTGGCCAGGACCACCGCGTCGCGGCGGCCGGCGAGCGCCTCGCCGAGCGCGAGCTCAGACCCGCCGTCCTGGCCGTAGGTGTCGGACGTGTCCAGAAGAGTGATGCCGGCGTCGATGGCGGCGTCCACCACCGTACGCGTCTGCTGCACGTCCAGACGTCCGCCGAAGTTGTTGCAGCCGAGGCCGACCACTGAGACGAGCAGCCCGGAGTCGCCGAGGGTTCGATAGCGCATGACAGGCATCATAACGGAGGCGGAATATCCGCTTGCAATTGCCTGGAGGCGGCCCCGCGGCGGCGGCGACCGCTCGTGGCCGCCGGGAAAATTGGCGAATTACCCGCGGCGCAATTACGTGAAACCGGGCGTGCGCGCTTTACTGACGCGGCACGGGGGAGCCTGGGAGGGCACTTACCGGGCCCGGAGCCGGGCTCGCGGCGGTCGCCTTGTGCATGCACAAAACGGCGGTTGTGCATGCACAATAAGGCTTTTGTGCATGCACAGAAACCGGCCCTGTGCATGCACGGCAGGAACTCCCGCACCGCGTGCTTCAACTGGCAAACGGGGCCACCGGCGGGCCAGGAAGAGGTATACGCTCAGATTGAGCGACGCGGGTTCGAGAGCTAACCTGATATGACGTGCGCGATACCATTGGGGCGCCCGGGAACCGCCCCGCTGACGCGATTGCGCAATTCTTGGGGACATTAACCGTGCCGGGTGGCAACGGACAACGAGGAGGTCGGCCGGCGTGCCTGACTCTTCCGACGGACCTACGGTCCTGCGCATCCTGCTTGGCGGCCACCTGCGGCGGCTGCGGGAGAGCAAGGGCATCTCGGCGCGGCGGGCCGCCGCGTCGATCCGGGCGTCAGAGTCCAAGATCAGCCGTATCGAGCTCGGCCGTAACGCGATCCGCGAGATCGACGTGCTCGACCTGCTGAACCTCTACGACGCCGATCCCGTCGAGCGTTCGCAGCTGCTCACCCTGGCCGAGCAGGCTAACCGGCCCGGCTGGTGGCAGCGCTACCACGACATCCTGCCCGAGTGGTTCCAGGCGTACGTCGGCATGGAAGAGGCGGCGCGGTCGATCCGGGTGTACGAGCCGCAGTTCATCCCCGGCCTCCTGCAGACCGAGGAGTACGCGACCGCCGTGCTGTCGCTCGGCGACTTCTCCGTCGAGGATGCGGAGCGGCATGTCGTGCTCCGCAGGGAGCGGCAGCGGCGGTTCCGCGAGGGCAAGCTGAAGCTCTGGGTCATCGTCGACGAGGCGGCACTGCGGCGCCCGGTCGCCGGCCCCGACGTGCAGGTCGAGCAGCTCAGCTACCTGCGCAAGCAGAGCAGCACCCCGGCGCTGACCCTGCAGGTCATCCCGTACGGGATGGGCGGCTACGCGGCGCCTGGCGGCTTCAGCATTCTGCGGTTCACCGACAGCGACCTTCCCGACGTGGTCTACGTGGAGAACCTGACCAGCGCGCTCTACCTCGACAAGCAGGCCGAAGTAGACCGCTACCTGCTCGCGATGGAGCGGCTGAGCATCATGGCCCACGAGCCGCAGCGGACACCGCAGATCCTCGACGGGATCATCAGGGAACTGGAGGCGAAGCGCGATGAGTGACGTGAGCAACGGAATGTCCGCCAGGGACCTCAGCAGGGCGACCGGCGCGCGGTGGGTGAAGAGCAGCCGCAGCGGTCCCACCGGGGGAAACTGCGTCGAAGTCGCGTTTCTCGCCGACGGTCAGGTAGCCGTCCGGCACTCACGGCACCCGTCCGGGCCCGCGCTGGTGTTCTCGGCACCGGAGTGGGATGCCTTCGTGGGCGGGGCCAAGGACGGCGAATTCGGCTGACATGTCGACGGGCCCCCGTGCGGCGCGGGGACCCGTCGTCTCCCTGTTCTCTTCCCCGGTTTATCCGGTGCTCCCCCGGTCTGGCTGTCCCCCCGGTCTGGAAGTCCCGCGCGCCTGGCCGTAAGTAAGAGGCCTGGCAGATTGCTGAGCATCGTGGCCACCAGGACGTCACCGGGCGAGCGGAAGGTCGAACTCGCCATTCTTGGCGCCGACCAGGAAAGCTTCCCACTCGGCCCGCGCGAAGACGTGCGGCGCCTTGCCGCGGTCCTTGGAATCGCGAACCGCGACGCCGCCACCGGGAAGGTGCGCCACCTCCACGCAGTTGCCCGCGGCACTCGCGCTGCTCTTGAACCAGTGCAGGTCGCTCAGATCCGTTTCCATCCGATTCCTTTCTGTTTAGCCGACCATCCTTTATTTCGCGTGGCGGCGGGATCGCCACGTGCTTACACCAGATCGCGGGCGGCCTGTGAAATCAGGTCAGCGGAAGCGCTCGGCGATAGCGCTGCCGCCCGGAGCCTGTCGAAGGCCTCCGAGCGCGCCCGGACCTCCCTGTCCTTTTCCAGGTAAATATGGCCTGCCACTGACTCCACGTAGCCAACTTCGGAATCGGACCGTTCCGGAAATTCAAGAATCGAGAAGGATCCCCCGTGTCCCGCGTGGGCGCCGCAGGCGAATGGCAGGATTTGCATCGTGATGCCAGGCCTATTAGCCTCCGCGATCAGGTGGTTCAATTGCCTGCGCATGACGGCAGGCCCGCCGACCGTCCGCCTGATCACCGCCTCGTCGAGAATCGCCCAGAGCTCGAGCGGCGGCTCGTCATCCAATCGCTGTTGCCTGGCCATCCGCAGGTCCACCAGGCGATCGATCTGCGCCGCCGTGTATCTGGGGAACATCTCCCTGATGACGGCCAGCGCGTAGTCGGCCGTCTGCAGCAGTCCCGGCACGACCGAGATCTCATAGCTGCGAATCCCCGCGGTCTCCGCCTCAAGCCCGACGTAGATGTCGAACCCGCTCGGCAGCACGTCGTCGTAGGCCGCCCACCAGCCCTTACGGTGCCCCTCGCGGGCCATGTCGACCAGGACCTGCCGCTGCGCGGGGTCCGTGACGCCGTACATCTCCAGCATCTGATTCAGGTACGCCGACTTCGTGGGCGCCTTGCCGGTCTCGATGCGCGACAGCGTGGACGGCGCGACGCCGAGCGCGGCGGCCACCTCCTCAAGCTTGTAGCGGCTCGAGTCCCGCAGCCTGCGGAGCTCGGTGCCGAGCCTGCGCCTGCGGACGGTCGGGCCGGTAGCCATCGGAGGTCCATCTCCTTCAGCGAGCGCGACGGCATGGCCTGGTCGCGAATTAGCGCCGACCAGACCAGGGCGAACAGTCCTGTCCTGTCAGGCAGAACGATACAACGCAATGATCAAGAATGAAATCGCATCCGCGATTTCATAATTTTAACTTGCTCCACGCACTTGCGCCGCATGCGCTTGCGCCGGATCATTAATATGTGCAGGCGCAAGCGCGGCACGCCGGCGCAATCATGAGCCATCGATTATCAACAAAAACGGTAAATCGGGCATATGGACTCCGCTGCGACCACGGCATCGACGGGAGAAAGGGATCTCGAACAGTTGTTTTATATCGGCCTATGCGCCCGGCCAAGGGTGGCTCCATGCGGCCAGCCTTGGACGGCGGCGGCCGGTGCCAGGACAAATGAGCTAGACGAGGCGGAAGCACTCCTGGGCTTCCGGAATTCCGAATGCGCTAATTTGGGAGGGCGCGCAGATGGACACCCCCGCCACAGGCCACCAGCGTACGTCCGGCAGGAGGCAGCGAGCCGCGATCCTGGGCTCCGTCACCGTTCCCGGCAGCCCGGAGCACGTCTCGGGCACTAGGGCCTTCATCGTCCGCACCCTCACCGGGCTGCCGGGCATGGACACGGACGTCGCGACCTTACTCACGTCTGAGCTGGTCACGAACGCGATCCAGCACACGGACTCGGGCGCTCCCGGTGGCATGGTCACCATCGTCGTCATCGGGGTGCCAGGCGGCGTGCTCGTCGAGGTGATCGACGACGGTTCCGCGGGCGCGCCCGTGGTCAAGAACGACCTGTACGCGGCCGAAGGCCATGGCCTGTTCCTCGTGCAGCAGCTCGCCGCGCAGTGGGGCTACCTGCGGGATCCGGCCGGCACGACGGTCTGGTTCCACCTGTCCGTCGCGGAGCAGCGTGACGGCCGCGGCCCTGGCGCCCCTAGCGCCCCTGGCGCCCTTGACGCGCCTGACGGCTCTAGCGCGCCTGACGGCTACCCGTTGGCAGCGGGCGCCGTCACCTCCGTCACCTCCGTCACCGCCCGCACCGCCGCCAGCACGCCGGCGCAAATGCGCGCGACGTCGTCGTCCCCCGTCACGTAGGGCGGCATCGTGTAGATCAGGTCGCGGAACGGCCGCAGCCACACGCCGGCCCGCACCGCCGCCGCCGTGGCCGTCGCCACGTCGACGTCCCCGGAGAGCTGCACCACGCCGATCGCGCCGAGCACCCGCACGTCGGCAACGCCCCGCAGCCCGGCGGCGGGGGCCAGCCCCGTGCGCAGCCCGGCCGCGATCCGCGCCACCTCGGCCTGCCAGCCCCGGGGGTACGTGCCGTCGCCGAGCAGCGTGTCGAGGGACGCGTTCGCCACGGCGCAGGCCAGCGGGTTCCCCATGAACGTCGGCCCGTGGGCGAGCACCGGCAGCTCGCCCGCGGCGATCCCGCGGGCGACCTCGCTCGTGGCCAGGACGGCGGCCAGCGACAGGTACCCGCCGGTCAGCGACTTCCCCACGCACATCACGTCGGGCGACACCCCGGCGTTCCCGGCGCCCCCGGCGTGCCCGGCGCCCCCGGCGTTCCCGGCGTTCCCGGCGTGCCCGGCGGCGAACAGCGCCCCGCTGCGGCCGAAGCCGGTGGCGATCTCGTCGAAGATCAGCAGCACCCCGCTGGCGTCGCATGCCTCGCGCAGCACCCGCAGGTACCCAGGGTCGTGGAAGCGCATCCCGCCGGCCCCCTGCACCACGGGCTCCACGATCACGGCGGCCAGCTCGGCCTTGTGCTCCTCGATCAGCGCGCGCAGCGCCTGCGCGTAGGCCGGGTCGACGCCCGCGGCGAAGCCGGCCGGCGGCATCCCGGCGAACACCTGCGGTGGCAGCACGCCGTCCCACATCCGGTGCATGCCGCCTTCGGGGTCGCACACCGACATCGCCATGAACGTGTCGCCGTGGTACCCGCCGCGCCAGGTCAGCAGCTTCCGCTTCGCGGCGTGCCCGCGAGAGCGCCAGTACTGCAGGCACATCTTGACCGCGATCTCGACGCTGACCGATCCGGAGTCGCAGAGGAACACGTGCTCTAGCCCGTCCGGTGCCAGCGCCGAGAGCCGGTCGCACAGCACCACGGCCGGCTCGTGCGTCAGCCCGCCGAACATCACGTGGCTCATCCGCCCCAGCTGATCGCGCGCGGCCTTGTCCAGGGCCGGATGCGCGTAGCCGTGGATCGCCGCCCACCACGACGACATCCCGTCGATCAGCTCGCGCCCGTCGGCCAGCCTGAGCCGCACCCCGCGCGCGGATTCCACGACCAGCGGCTGCTGGGTGCCGGGCATCGGCGCGTACGGATGCCAGACACGGCGCCTGTCCAGCTCGATGAGCTGCTCGGTCGAAAGCATGAAAACCGATTATCCCGAACGGACCGGGGCGGCTGCCGAAGCGCCCGCCACGTCGCCGTCAGGAGCGGCGGGCGGGGGGCCTGGCGGGCCTGCCGGCACCGGGTTTGCCGCCTTTGCCGCGCTTTTCCCGCAGCCGCATGGACACCTTGATCGGGGTGCCCTCGAAGCCGAACTCCTCGCGGAGCCGCCGCTCGATGAACCGCCGGTAGGTTTCCTCGAGAAACCCGGTGGTGAACAGGACGAAGTGCGGCGGCTTTGTTCCCGCCTGGGTGGCGAACAGGATCCTCGGCTGGCGGCCGCCGCGCATCGGCGGCGGCGTGGCCGCCACCAGCTGGTTCAGCCACGCGTTCAGCTGCCCGGTTGACACCCGCTGCTCCCAGCTGGCCAGCGCCTGCTCGATGGCCGGCACCAGCTTCTCGACATGCCGGCCGGTGGCGGCGGAGACGTTCACCCGGGGCGCCCAGCGCGCGCCGTAGAGCTGACGGTCGATCTCCCGCTCCAGGTAGCGGCGCCGCTCCTCATCGGTCAGGTCCCACTTGTTGTAGGCGATCACCAGTGCCCGCCCGGCCTCGATCACCATCGTGATGATCCGGAGGTCCTGGTCGGTGAGCGGCTGGCTCGCGTCGATGAGCACGACCGCGACCTCGGCGCGGTCGAGCGCGCCGGCCGTGCGCAGCGCCGCGTAGTAGTCGGCGCCCTGGCTCTCCCGGAAGCGCCGCCTGATCCCGGCCGTGTCCACGAACCGCCAGGTGGTGCCGCCGAGCTGGATGAGCTCGTCCACCGGGTCCCTGGTGGTTCCCCCCACCGGGTCGACCACCGCGCGCTGCCCGCCGGCGAGCTTGTTGAGCAGGCTGGACTTGCCGACGTTCGGGCGGCCGAGCAGGGCCACCCGGCGCGGGCCCGCCTCGGCCTCGCGCTGCGCGGGCGCCGCGGGCAGCGCGTCAAGCACGATGTCAAGCAGGTCGCCGCTGCCCCGGCCGTGCATCGCGCTGACCATGACCGGCTCGCCGAGGCCGAGCGACCACAGCGACATCGCGTCGGCCTCGTTCCTGGCGTCGTCCACCTTGTTGGCCGCGAGCACGACCGGCTTGGCTGACCTGCGCAGCACGCCCGCGACCGCCTCGTCCTCGTCCGTGGCGCCGACCCGCGCGTCCACCACGAACAGCACCGCGTCCGCCAGCTCGACGGCGATCTTCGCCTGCTCGGCCACCTGGGCCGACAGGCCCTGGGCTCGCGCCTGCCAGCCGCCGGTGTCCACCACGGTGAACGTCCGGCCGCGCCAGTTGGCGTCGTACGCGACCCGGTCCCTGGTGACGCCAGGCGCGTCCTCCACGACGGCCTGCCGGCTGCCGAGGATGCGGTTGACCAGCGTCGACTTGCCGACGTTCGGCCGCCCGACGACCGCGAGCACCGGCTGGGCGCCTGCCGTGCCGTCAGGCTCGTCCGGCTCAGGTCCGCTGCGAATCACCTGCTTTTCTCCCCCGCGCAGGCGAGCTGTGTCCGCTCGCGGGCCAGCGCCGTGATCATCTGGGTCACCGCTGGCAGTGATAGGTCGGTGGCATCGATGAGCACTGCGTCCTCGGCCTTCGCCGACTGCGCCGCGTCCAGCCGGTCGCGGCGGGCCTGGTCCGCCTCGGTCGTGTCGACGGCGGCGCCGTGCTCGGCCGCGCGGCGCTGCGCGCGGGCGCCGCTGTCCGCGGTCAGGTAGACCTTCAGCGGCGCGTCCGGGGCGACCACCGTGCCGATGTCCCGGCCTTCGGCGACGATGCCGGCGGCGGCGGCCTTGATGATGGCTCGCTGCTTGGCAATGAGGTGCCGCCTTACTTCCGGCACGCGCGCGACTTCGCTGACCTTGGCGGAGACCTCCGTCGTCCGGATGTCGGCGGAGACGTCCCTGCCGTCAACGCGGGTCCACGGGTCGTCTGGGTCCGTGCTCACCTCGATGGCCGGGACCGTCGCAAGCTCAGCCACGCGCGCCTGGTCGGCCGTGTCGGCGCCGCAGGAGACCAGCCACCAGGTCAGCGCCCGGTACATGGCGCCCGTGTCCAGGTAGTTCAGGCCGAGCGCGCGCGCGACACCGCGCGACGTACTCGACTTGCCGGCCCCTGACGGTCCGTCCACGGCCACGACGAACGGACTCGGCGATGAGATTCCCACCCCGAAATGGTACCGGGACCGCAACTCTGCTGTTTCCGGCCGTACCGGGCAACTCCTCTTCCGGCCGTACGGGCGACGGTTCGGCGGCGTCCGCCGGGCGCCCGCCGGGCGCCCGCGCCGCCGGGGCGGGCTAGCCGCTCTTGCGCCGGAAAGAGCGGCGGCCGGAGGCCGGGCCGTGTGACCCGTGGATCTTGCCCGCGTCACGTCCGCCCTTGCCCGATCCCTCCGCGTGAACTTCGCGCTTGCGGTCCAGGGCCGCGCGGAACTTGCGCTTGACCTCGTCGAGATCCGGCTTCGACTCCGCGCCGTCGGCGTGCTCGCCGGCCTGCCCTGCCTCAGCCTGCCCTGCCTCAGCCTGCCTCGCGTCGGCCCGCCCAGTGGCGGCCTGCTCACCTGAGGGTTCCTCGCCGTCGGCCTGCCCAGCTGGGGACTCCTCCGCGCCGGCCTGCGCAGCGTCGGCCTGCTTCGCGTTTGCCTGCGCGGCTTTGCGCGGTGCGCTGTCACTCATGCGGACCTCCTTGTAGGCGTCAAGCTTCGCACATTTTCCGCCGGGTCTGCTCGCCCAGCCGATCGGGGCGGCCGGCCGGGGGTCAGCGGCGCACCGGCCAGCCGCCCGCTTCCATCGCGTCGAGCAGTGTGGTCGCCTCGTCCGGGCGGACCGACAATTCCGCCACGCCGACGGGCAGCCCTGGCGAGTGCTCGATCCGCACGTCCTCGATGTTGACCCCGGCGGCACCAGCCGCGTCGAACAGCCTGGCCAGTTCGCCGGGCCGGTCGGCGATGACCACCTGGACGGCGGTGAAGTTGCGCGGCTGGCCGCCATGCTTGCCGGGGATCCGCGCGGCGCCGGCCCGGCCGCGCTCGAGCAGGCCTGGCACATCCGCCGGCGCGCCCGGCGACGCCGCGGACTGGGCGAGCGACCGGGCGGCGGCGGCGAGGTCCGCGGCGACCGCGGCGATGACCTCGGCGACCGGCGCGGCGTTGGCGGTGAGGATCTGCGTCCAGAGCGCGCTGTCACCCGCCGCGATCCTGGTGACGTCGCGCAGCCCCTGCCCGGCCAGCCGCAGGGCGTCGCCCGGGACGGCGGACGGGGCGAGCCGGGCCGCCATCGCGGCGGCCACCACGTGCGGGGCGTGCGAGACAAGCGCAACCCACTGGTCGTGCGTCGCCGGATCGGCGCGGACCGGATCCGCGCCGCAGGCCAGGACGAGCCCCGTCACCGCGGCAAGCGCGTCGGGTGACGTCTCAGGCAGCGGGCACAGCGCCCAAGTGCGGCCGAGGAACAGGTCGGCGCGCGCGGCAGCGGGACCGCTCCGTTCCCGTCCGGCCAGCGGATGGCCGGGAACGTAGCTGCTCAGCTCGCAGCCGAGCGCTCGCGCCTGCGTGACAGGCAGTGCCTTGACGCTGGCGACGTCGGTGTACCAGTCCGCGACCGCGCAGTCCTGGGCGCGGGCGAGCGTAGCCGCGACAGCGGCGGGGGGCACGGCGATCACCGCCCCGTCCGCGATCCCCTTGGCGTCACGCAGGTCGGGGATCACTGTCCCGGCACCCAGGTCAGCCGCGAGCCTGGCGGTCGCCTCGTCCGCGTCGGCCAGCCACACCTGCGCGCCGCGCTCCCGCAGCGCGAGGGCCACCGAGGTGCCGATCAGCCCGGTCCCCGCGACGAGCAAGCGGCCGGGCGCCGGGTCGGTCACTGCGCGATGTCCAGCCGTAGCGCGGCGGCGCCACGCAGGTACACGTGCTGGATCTCCGCGCGCGGACGGTCGGTCTCCACGTGCGCCATCAACCGCACCACGCGGGGCATCGCGCCGGGCACGGGGATCTCGGTCGCGCAGATGAGCGGCACGGCGTGAAAGCCGAGCTTGCGGGCGGCGAGCGCGGGAAACTCGGCGGTCAGGTCCTGGGTCATCGTGAACAGCACGCTGATCACGTCGTCGGTGGTCAGGTCGTTGCGGCTCAGCACCGCGGACACGAGCTCCGCGGTGCCCTCCAGGATGGCGTCCCTGTCGTTGGCGTCGACCTGGATCGCCCCGCGAATGGCCCGGACTGTCACGTGCTCAACTCCTCGGTTTCTTCCCGGCCCGCATGCTACAGGCCGACAGCGGCGTACAGCTCACCGATTTCCCTGGTGGTGAGATCGCGGGTCGCGCCCGGCCGCAGGTTCCCCAGCCTGACAGGGCCCACGCTGACGCGGACCAGGCGGGAGACCGGGTGCCCCGCCTCGGCGAGCATCCGGCGGACAATATGCTTGCGGCCCTCATGCAGCGTGATCTCCACGAGCGCGCGCGAGCCCGCCTGCTCGAGCACCCGGAACCCGTCCGCGATGGCGACCCCGTCCTCGAGCTCGATGCCCGTGGCCAGCCGCCGGCCCAGGTCACGCGGGACCGGGCCAGGCACGTCCGCCAGGTAGGTCTTGGCGACCTCGTAGCTCGGGTGGGCGAGCCGGTGGGCAAGTTCGCCGTCGTTGGTGAGCAGCATCAGGCCTTCGGTGTCGTAGTCGAGCCTGCCCACGTGGAACAGCCGCTCGGCATGATCGCCGAGGAAATCCGTGATCGTGCGCCGGCCGCGGTCGTCGGACATCGCGGTCATCACCTTCGGCGGCTTGTTGAACGCCAGGTACACCACGTCCTGCCGGGAGGGGATGCGCTTGCCGTCGACGCGGATCACCTGGTGCTCGGGATCCACCCTGGCGCCGAAGCGGCGGACGGTCTGCCCGTCCACCTCGACGCGCCCGGCGCCGATCAGCTCCTCGCACTGCCGTCGGCTGCCCACGCCGGCCGCCGCGAGCACCTTCTGCAGCCTGACCCCGCCGGGCACGTCCGTGAGGTCGTCGCGCTCGCCTTCGGGACCGCCCCAGTCGTCGTCCGCGTCGTCATGGTCGTGGTAGCCACCGCCGCGTGCGCGCGAGGCCGGTCCCGCCGCCCGCGAGCCGCGACGGGCCGGAGGCCTGTTACGCCCGCGTCCGCTCATGGTCCTCGATGTCCTCGATGTTCTCCGGCAGGAACGGCGCGAGGTCGGGCAGGTCGTCCAGGCTCGCCACGCCAAGCCGCTCAAGGAAATAGCCGGTGGTGCGGTACAGGATCGCGCCCGTCTGCGGATCGGTCCCCGAGTCCTCGACCAGCCCGCGCAGCACCAGCGTCCTGATCACCCCGTCGCAGTTGACCCCGCGCACCGCCGAGACCCGCGCCCGGCTGACCGGCTGCCGGTAGGCGATCACCGCCAGCGTCTCGAGCGCGGCCTGGGTCAGCCGGACCTCCTGGCCGTCCCTGACGAAACGCTCCACGAGCGGCGCGCAGTCCTCCCGGGTGTAAAAGCGCCAGCCGCCCGCGATCTCGCGCAGGTCGAAACCCCGGCCGTCGGCCGTGTACTCCGCGGCCAGTGCGCGCAGGCCCTCGGCTACCTCGTCCCGCGGCCGCTCGAGCACCTGCGCGAGCACCACCTCGGGTACCGGCTCGTCCGCGACGAGCAGGATCGCCTCCAGGCAGGCGCGCAGGCTGGGGCCGCCGCCGGGGCCGGACTCATCGCCGGAGTCCGCGCGCTCCCCCGTCACGTCGGTGGTCATCTGTAGTCTTCTTCGCTTTCCGTCGGTGCCTTGACGCTACCCGCTCCCGGCGCCGATAGCACAACCTCGCGGTCGGCGCCGATCCAGCTCACATACAGTTCGCCGAGCGGCGCCACCTGGTCGAATGTGACCATCTCCTCGCGGAACAGCTCAAGCAGGGCGAGGAAGGAGGCGATGACCTCGTAGTTCCCGCTCGCGCCCGCGGTGAGCTGTCGGAAGCTGGCCCGGCCCAGGCCGCGCAGCCGGTCGGCGAGGAGCACCGCCTGGTCCTGGACCGAGATGAACGGCGCGTGGATGTGTTCCGTCGGCACGACCGGGGGCGCCTTGGGGGTCATCGCCCGCGCGGCCAGCGCCGCGAACTCCTGCGGGCCGATCGTGAACAGCACCTCAGGGAGCAGTTCGGCAAATCGCGGCTCAAGCGGCACGCGGCGCGGGAAGCGCCGCGCGGCCGCTGCCATCCGCCCGGCGAACACGGCCGACGCCTCCTTGTAGGCGCGGTATTGCAGCAGCCGGGCGAACAGCAGGTCCCTGGCCTCGAGCAGCGCCAGGTCCTCCTCGTCCTCCACCTCACCCGACGGCAGCAGCCGCGCCGCCTTGAGGTCGAGCAGCGTGGCCGCGACCACGAGGAAGTAGCTCACCTGGTCCAGGTCCCAGCCGCCTGAGCGCTCGCCGATGTAGGCGATGAACTCGTCGGTGACGCGGGACAGCGCCACCTCCGTGATGTCCAGCTTGTGCTTGGAGATAAGCGCGAGCAGCAGATCGAACGGCCCCTCGAAGACGTCCAGGTGCACCTCGAAGGCGCCCGCGCCGCGCGGCGCATCGCCCGCCTCGCCAGCCACCGGATCGCCCGTCACCGTGCCACCTGCGCTCGTCACCACGCTAACGACGGTAGCGGACTCGCGGCGTCGTCCGCCGCCCTCCCGTTAGGGGCGGCCGCCCCGGGCGCCCCGGGCGCCCCGGGCGCTCCGTTCGGGCCGGGCCCGAGCACCGGGCTCCCGTCAGTCCCCCCGTCGAGGCTGGCGCGCACGCGCCGGGCCACCAGGCTGTCCTTGCCCCGCGCGTCGAGGTCTGCGAGCAGGATGGCGATCGCCTCCCGGACCAGGCGACCGCGGTCGATCACGAACCCGTACCGGCGGAGCGCGAGCCGTGCCTGCTCCACATCGAGCAGCTCGGCCGCCGACAGGTAGACGGTAATCTTCTGATCGTGCTTTTCCCTGCCAGTCGCTTGGCGTTCATCTGAGGCGACTGGACCAGGCGCGGCGGGGCGCAGGAGTTCCGCGACCCCGGGAATGCTTACCCGGCGTGACCGTCCCCTGCCTGCCGCCACCGCTCTAGTACCTCCTTGGCGAGCTCACGGTAGGAACTAGCCCCCATCGACGCGGAGTCAAAGCTCGTAATGGGCTCACCTGCAACGGTAGCGTCCGGGAACCGCACTGTGCGGTTGATCACCGTATGAAAAACCTTGTCACCAAAGCCATTTACGATGCTGCCGAGCACTTCCCTGGTGTGCAAGGTACGAGAGTCATACATGGTGCCCAAGAGACCATCGATCACGAGTTTCGGATTGAGCCGCTGCTGCACCTTGTCGATGGTCTCCATGAGCAGGGCCACGCCGCGCATCGCGAAGTACTCGCATTCCAGCGGGATAAGCACGCTGTCAGCGCACGCGAGCGCATTGATCGTCAGCAGGCCGAGCGACGGCTGGCAGTCGATCAGGATGTGGTCGTAGTCCGGCACGACGGATTTGAGCGTGCCGCCGAGCACGAATTCGCGGCCGACCTCGTGTACCAGCTGCACCTCTGCGCCGGACAGGTCGATGTTACTTGGCAGCAGGTCCATGCCCTCGACGCTGGTCTTGAAGAGCACATCGCGCGCCTGCACGTCCCGCTCCATCAGCAGGTTGTACACGGTGCTGTCGATGTCGTGCGGCTGGATGCCGAGCCCGACGGACAGCGCGCCCTGCGGGTCGAAGTCCACGAGCAGCAGCCGCCGCCCCTGCTCGGCGAGGGCCGCGCCGAGGTTGATGGTCGTCGTGGTCTTCCCGACGCCGCCCTTCTGGTTGCAGATCGCGACGATGCGCGCCGGGCCGTGCTCGGTCAGCGGCTTGGGGTCAGGGAACGCGGGCAGCGGACGTCCCGTCGGCCCTATGTCCCCTGGTAGAAGCTCTATTACGCGAGATGCGGCCACCAGTAAGATCCTCCCGCGGCTAGAGGTCGCGAACAGTTCGGGACTCTAGGCCCCGCAATAGGCGGGGGCAAGCCAACGCGCCGTAAGCGCCGGATAATTTACCCGTTACGGTCAGCCGAGTGCCCTCGGGTGCGCGGCGGCGTAGACCTCTCTGAGCTTGTCCACCGTCACCAGAGTGTAGACCTGTGTGGTCGTGACCGAGGCATGTCCGAGCAATTCCTGCACGACCCGGATATCGGCACCGCCATCAAGCAGGTGGGTGGCAAAACTGTGCCGCAGAGTATGCGGGGAGACCCCCGATATTGCGCAGCGGTCCGCCGCTTCCCCCAGCACGCCCCACGCTCCCTGCCGAGTGAGCCGGCCGCCGCGGGCGTTCAGGAACACCGCCGGCGTCGCCTTTCTCCTGGCCGCGGCGGCCAGCGCGGGACGGCCGCGGACCAGGTACGCCGCAAGCGCGCGGGCGGCGTAGCTGCCCACGGGAACGAACCGCTGCTTGCCGCCCTTGCCGGACAGCAGCACCTCGGGGTCGGCGGCGAGGTCGAGGTCGTCGATGTCCAGGCCGACCGCCTCGGAGATGCGGGCGCCGGTCCCGTACAGGAACTCAAGGAGCGCACGATCCCGCAGCACCCGCGGATCGGGATCCTCGGTCGATCCCGCCGCCTCGAGCAGTCGCTCCACCTCGCCGACGCTGATCGCCTTCGGGAGCCGCCTGGGCGGCGCGGGCGGCGCGACGCCGCGAGCCGGGTCGTCGGCGCACATCCCCTGCGCGAGCGCGAAAGCGTGCAGCCCGCGGACAGCGACCACCGCCCGGCCCGCCGAACTCACGGCCAGCGGCGGGTGTTCCGCATCCCCCATCCGCAGCGCGCCGAGGAATGCGGCGACGTCCGCGGTGACCACGTCGCCGAGCGCGTCCTTGCCGTGCGCGGCCAGCAGGTCCGCATACCGCCGCAGGTCCCGGCGGTAGGACTCGACGGTGTTCGCCGCCAGCCCGCGCTCCACGACGAGGTACTGCAGGTACTCGCGCACCGCGCCGGCGACGCTGATCACGAAGCGATCGTAAGGCCTGGAGACACAACGGGCGCGGTTGGAGGTCCCTTACGCCCCGGGGAGTCCCGCGAGTGCGACTTTGCACACTCTGTGACCTTTTAGCGCCCGGAATGCCCGGTTTGTCCATGCAAGGAGTGTGCGAAGTGGGCACATGTGGTGGATGTGACGTTTGTGGAGTGGCCTGGCAGGGGCGGGCGGCGGCAGGGGACGGGCGGCACGGGACGGGCGAGTTGTGAGGCTCGTGGGGGCCGGCGCGTTCGGCGGGGATGGTCAGGCGAGGACCGCCGCTGTTGGGGTGTACGGGAGATTGTGCGCTTCGGCGACCGGGGCGCACGTGACCGCGCCCTCGTAGGTGTTCAGGCCGAGGGCGAGCGCCGGGTCGGCGCGCAGCGCGTCGCGCCAGCCGCGGTTGGCGATCTCCACCGCGTACGGCACCGTGACGTTGGTGAGCGCGTACGTGGAGGTGTGCGGCACCGCGCCTGGCATGTTCGCGACGCAGTAGAACAGCGAGTCGTGCACACGGTACGTCGGCTCGGCGTGGGTCGTCGGGCGCGAGTCCTCGAAGCAGCCGCCCTGGTCGATCGAGATGTCGACGAGCACAGAGCCGGGCAGCATGCGCGACACCAGCTCGTTGCTGACCAGCTTGGGCGCCTTCGCGCCCGGCACGAGCACCGCGCCGATCACGAGGTCGGCGTCGATGACCGCGCGCTCGATCTCGTAGGCGTTGGACGTCACGGTCTGGCAGTGCCCCTGGTAGATCGCGTCCGCGCTGCGCAGCCGCGCGACGTTCCTGTCGAGCAGCAGGACCTCGGCCTGCATGCCGAGCGAGATCGCCGCCGCGTTCATCCCCGAGACCCCGGCCCCGATCACCACGACCTTCGCCGCGTACACGCCGGACACGCCGCCCATCAGGACGCCGCGGCCGCCGCCGTCGCGCTGCAGGTGGTGCGCGCCGACCTGCGGCGCCATCCGGCCCGCGACCTCGGACATCGGGGCGAGCAGCGGCAGCGAGCCGTCCGCGAGCTGCACGGTCTCGTAGGCGATCGCGGTGACGCCACGGGACAGCAGCGCGTCGGTGCACTCCCGGGACGCGGCCAGGTGCAGGTAGGTGAAGAGCACCTGTCCGGGGCGCATGCGCGGGTACTCCTCCGTGACCGGCTCCTTGACCTTGAGGATCAGGTCCGCCGTCCCCCATACATCGTCGGCGGCCTTGAGGATCTTCGCCCCGGCGGCGGTGAAGTCCTCGTCAGGCAACAGCGATCCCTGCCCGGCGCCCGCCTCGACAAACACCTCGTGGCCGTCCCGGACCAGCTCGTGCACCCCTGCCGGGGTGATCGCCACCCGGTACTCGTGGTTCTTGACTTCGCGGGGGACGCCGACCTTCATGAGATCCTCGATTCTGCTCGCGCCCCGGCGGCCCCCTTAAGTCTCTTTCGCGGTCGCCGGGCGAAGTCCGGAAAACCCATCTGAGCTGGCAGCATACCCCGCAAGAATGCCGGTGATAGCTGCGCTGTTGTGGAGTTTGCCGGCCAGCGCGAGGCGCACGCCGTCGGCCAGCGGAAGCCAGCCGGTGACGATGAATTTCTCCTCGTACTCCGGCTCGTGACCGCCGTGGGGGTCTTCGGCCTGCTCGAGGCCGCGCGCCAGAAAAATCCTGATCCGCTCGGTGGTAAACCCCGGTGAGGTGAAGTAGTCGACGAGAGTGTGCCATTCCCGCGCGCGGTATCCGGTCTCCTCAAGCAATTCGCGCCGCGCGGTCTGCAACGGCGACTCCCCGTCGGTGTCCCGCAGGCCGGCCGGTATCTCCCACAGCAGGTGCCCCACCGGGTGGCGGAACTGCCTGATCATCAGCACGCGCTGGTCGTCGTCAAGCGCGAGCACAGCGACGGCGCCCGGGTGAGTCACGACGGTCCGTTCTGCATAGTGATTGTCGGGCATGCGGACCTTATCGGTCCGTACGGTGAGCAGCCAGTTCCTTAGCTGCTCATCGGTGGCGACCACCGGCCAGCTTTCCGCGGCATCCTCGAACGCGGCGCTCACGCCGACGCCACCGCCCGGGCGCCCGCCTCGCCCGCGCGCGAGCGCGCCAGCGCGGCGGCGATCAGCCCGGAGAACAGCGGATGCGGCCTGGTCGGCCTGGACAGGAACTCGGGGTGCGCCTGGGTTGCCAGGAAAAACGGGTGCGCGTCCCGCTTCAGCTCGATGAATTCGACGAGGCGGCCGTCGGGCGAAAGGCCGGAGAAAACCAGCCCGGCTTTCTCGAGCCTGTCCCGGTAGGCATTGTTGACCTCGTACCGGTGCCGGTGCCGCTCTTCGACGATCGCCGCGCCGCCGTATAGCTCGCTGACTATCGTGCCTGGCCGCAGGCTCGCCGGGTAGAGGCCGAGCCGCATCGTGCCGCCCATGTCCCGCTCGCCCGCGACGACGTCCTCCTGGTCGGCCATCGTCGCGATCACCGGGTCCGGTGTCCGCGGGTCGAACTCGGCGCTGTTGGCCTCGGGCAGGTTCGCCAGGTGCCTGGCGACCTCGATCACGGCGCACTGCAGGCCGAGGCAGAGCCCGAGCACGGGGATCTTGTGCTCGCGCGCGTACCGGATCGCGCCGATCTTGCCCTCGATGCCGCGCACCCCGAAGCCGCCGGGGATGAGCACCCCGTCCACGCCGTCGAGCTGGCCCGCGGCGTCGTCGGGGTCCTCGCAGTCGTCGCTGGTGACCCAGCGGATCGTCACCTTCGCGTCGTTGGCGAAGCCGCCGGCCCGCAGCGCCTCGGCCGGGGACAGGTACGCGTCGGGCAGGTCCACGTACTTGCCGACAAGCGCGATGGTGATCGACCGCGCCGGCCGGTGCACCCGGCGCAGCAGGTCGTCCCACTCGCTCCAGTCCACGTCGTGGAACGGCAGGCGCAGGCGGCGTACGACGTAGGCGTCCAGGCCCTCGGCGTGCAGGACTTTCGGGATGTCGTAGATGGAGGGCGCGTCCGGGGTGGAGACGACGGCCTCCTCGTCCACGTCGCACATCAGGCTGATCTTGCGCTTCAGGCCGTCGCTGATCGGGCGGTCGGACCTGGCGACGATCGCGTCCGGCTGGATGCCGATGGACCGCAGCGCGGCCACGGAGTGCTGCGTTGGCTTGGTCTTCAGCTCCCCGCTCGGCCCGATGTAGGGCAGCAGCGAGACGTGCAGGGAGAAGCAGCGGTCCCGGCCGATCTCGTGCCTGATCTGGCGGATCGCCTCCAGGAAGGGCAGGCTTTCGATGTCGCCGACGGTGCCGCCGACCTCGGTGATGACCACGTCGACGTCGGGGCCGCCCATCTTGAGGATGCGGGCCTTGATCTCGTTGGTGATGTGCGGGATGACCTGCACGGTGTCGCCAAGGTAGTCACCGCGGCGCTCCGCGGCGATCACGGTCGAGTACACCTGGCCCGTGGTGACGTTCGCCTCGCCGCGGAGCCTGGTGTCCAGGAAGCGCTCGTAGTGGCCCACATCCAGGTCAGTCTCTGTGCCGTCGTCGGTGACGAAGACCTCGCCGTGCTGGAACGGGTTCATCGTTCCTGGGTCGACGTTGAGGTAGGGGTCCAGTTTCTGCATCGAGACCCGCAGGCCGCGCATCCTGAGCAGCCGGCCGAGGCTGGAAGCGGTCAGGCCCTTGCCGAGGCTCGAGGCTACGCCGCCGGTGACGAAGAGGTGCTTGGTCTCAGCTTGCTTTGACGTGGCTAGCTTGGACTGAGTCGTTGAAGCGGCCAAGATGGGGCTCCCGTGGTCAGAGAGGTACGGCGAAAGCCGCCGGTCCACGGGCCACCAGGATAACACGCCGCAGCTAGGTGACCTGGTAGCTTGCCGGTAAGTCAATTCTTAACCTTCAGTTCTAACCGTCAGGGGCCGCTCATGGCGCCCGCCGCCGCGTCGGCGGTGGACCCGGGCGTTTTATCACGGGTGGCGTGCTCCGCCTCGCCGAATCGCGCCAGCATGAGCGCGCTGGTCACCGCGAGCAGGAAGCCGGCCACCGCGGCCGGCTCAAGCCCTGGCCTGGTCTTATCGCCGAGGAATACCACCCCGATGATCGCCGGCGGGAGTGTCTCGGCCAGCACGACCGCCGCCGTCGCGACCGTCACGCTGCCGCCCTCAAGCGCCGTGGTGTAGAAGACGAACGACACGATGCCCGCCGCCGCGACCGCGTAGGCGGCCGGATCGCGCACCAGGGTGAGCGGCTCGAAGCCGTTGAGCACCCGCGCCGCGATGCCGAGCACGCCGTAGCCGAGCCCGGCCACCACCCCGAGCAGCAGGGTGCGCGCCGGATCGCGCAGCCGGGCGGCGACGACGCCGCAGATCCCCAGCCCCGCGACGGCCACGATCAGCGCGATCTTGAACACGGCCCCCGCCGCGCTTGCCCCCTCGGCCCCGGCCGAACTTCCGAGCAGACCGACTCCGGCGACGACGCCGGCCACGGCGAGCCACTCACGCCAGGACAGCGCCACCCCGATAACCAGCGACGCCACGACCGCGATCACCGCGAGGTTGGCCGCCACTATCGCCTGGACCGCGAACAGCGGCAGCCGCTGCAGCGCGATCAGCTGCGCGATGAAGCCGAGGAGGTCCAGGCACAGGCTGGCCACGAACCGCCACTGCCGCAGCATCCGCGGGACGAGGCCGGGGTCGACGCGCCCGGCGGCGTCCTCGGTCGCCCGGTTACTTGCCTCGCGGACGGCAACCGCCTGCATCACCGAGGCGATCCCGTAGAACAGCGCGGCGACGAGGGCGGCGGTCAGGCTTACCAGCACAACGATTAGCTTACGCTCAGCCGGTGATCAGCGTTCATCCAGTTTGAGCCAGTTGTCGTCCGGCCCGGGTCCGATTGCGCGTTTCAGGCATGGCATGTCTCCCGTGCGCTAGCGTAGCGCG
>JASHPP010000174.1 GCA_030038035.1 Trebonia sp. | reverse complement strand
GGCGGCCCGGGCTGGGCTGGTCCCGGCGGCCGGCGCTGGGGCTGGGCGGAGCCAGGCCCGCTACCGCCGCTGGGGCCGCTGGGTCCGATGTTCGGCCGGCATCCGTTCGGGCGCGGTCCGCGTGCCCGGCGCGGCGACGTGCGGGCGGCCATCCTCGACCTGCTGGCCGAGGGCCATCCGTGGAACGGCTACCAGATCATCCAGGAGATCGCTGAGCGCACCGACGGGGTGTGGCGGCCGAGCGCGGGGTCGGTGTACCCGGCGTTGCAGCAGCTCGAGGACGAGGGGCTGATCAGCCCCGAGGGGGAGGGCCGCCGCCGGATGTACTCGCTGACCGCGGAGGGCCGGGCGTACGCGGAGGCGCACGCCGATGAGCTCCGCAGGTCCTGGGACGCCGCCGCCGGGATGGCCGACGAGGCCGCCCTCGAGCTCGGCGATATGATCCGCCAGGTGATGCTGGCCGTCATGGAGGTTCGGCGTGCCGGGTCGGCGAGCCAGCTCGCCGAGGCCCGCCGCGTGCTCATCGAGGCACGGCGGTCGATGTACCGCATCCTGGCCGAAGACGACACGGCAGGCACGGCAGGCACCGCGGGCACCGCGGGTGACTCGGCCGGCGCAGGCGAGGCCGCTGGCACCAGCGACAATGGAGCTAGCGAGACTACCGACTCAGCCGGCGCGGCCGGCGCCCCGGAGGGAAACGAGTGAGTGAACCGGTCGTCCAGGTCAGTGACCTGGTCAAACGGTATGGCGAGATAGAGGCGGTGCGCGGCATCGGGTTCGAGGTACAGCCGGGGGAGACCTTCGGCTTCCTCGGCCCGAACGGCGCCGGCAAGTCCACGACGATCAAGATCCTGTGCACCCTCGCGAACCCCACCTCGGGGACCGCGAGGGTCGCGGGCTATGACGTGGTGAAAAACCGGGACACCGTGCGGCGGAACATCGGCCTGGTCTTCCAGGACCCGACGGTGGACAACTACCTGACCGGCGAGCAGAACCTCCGCTTCCACGCGGACCTGTACGGCGTGCCACGGGCGCAGCTCGTGCCGCGCATGCGCCAGGTCCTGGAGATGGTGGGCCTGTGGGACCGCCGGAAGGCGGACGTCATTACGTACTCCGGTGGCATGAAGCGCCGCCTGGAGATCGCCCGCGGCCTGCTGCACGCGCCGCGGGTGCTGTTCCTCGACGAGCCGACCGTGGGCCTTGACCCGCAGACGCGCAGCTCGATCTGGGAGTACATCAACGACCTCAAGCAGCGCGAAGACATCACGATCTTCCTGACGACCCACTACATGGACGAGGCCGAGAACTGCGACAGGATCGCCATCATCGACCACGGCAAGATCGTGGCGATCGACAAGCCGCAGCAGCTGAAGGCCAGCGTCGGCAAGGACCGCGTGCAGATCACCACCAATGACGACCAGGCCGCCATCAAGGAGCTCAAGGACCGCTTCGACCTGGAGGCCGCCCTGCACGAGGGCATGGTGACGTTTAACGTGGAGTCCGGGGAGCACTTCGTGCCCCGCCTGTTCGCGGAGCTCACGCAGCCGATCCGCTCGGTGAGCGTGGCCCGCCCCTCGCTGGACGACGTCTTCATGTCCTACACCGGCAAGACGATCAGGGACGCGGAGGCGTCGATCGGCGACCGGAACCGCGCGCAAGTCATGGCGTTCCGCAGGAGGTAGCAGATGGCTATCGAAGTCACTGAGCTAGACAGCGAACGGCTCACCGAGGCGATCCGTGTCGCGGTACCGGAAAGAGGACTGCGCCAGGACCTGCGCGCCGTCAGCATCGTGTGGCGCCGCGAGCTGCTCAGGTTCAAAAGCGACCGGCTGCGGGCGATCACGTCGCTGGTGCAGCCGGTGCTTTTCCTGTTCGTCCTCGGCACCGGGCTGTCCACGCTGGCCAACCGCGGGATGCCCGCGGGAATCGACTTCAGGACGTTCATCTACCCTGGCGTCCTGGCAATGTCCGTGCTGTTCACGGCCATCTTCGCGGCGGCGTCCATTGTCTGGGACAGGGAGTTCGGATTCCTGCGGGAGATGCTCGTCGCGCCGGTGAGCAGGTCCGCGCTCGTCCTCGGCAAATGCCTCGGCGGCGCGACCGTCGCCACGTGCCAGGGACTGGTGATACTCGCTCTCGCCGGGTTCGCGCACGTCCCCTACAACCTCGGGCTGTTCCTCACGCTAATCGGTGAGCTGCTGCTGTTGTCGTTCACGCTGACCGCGTTCGGCGTGATGGTGGCCGCGCAGATAAAGCAGATACAGGCGTTCATGGCGGTAACCCAGATGATGGTGATGCCGCTGTTCTTCCTGTCCGGCGCGCTTTACCCGCTGAACGGCCTGCCGGCCTGGCTGACGGTGCTGACCAGGCTGGACCCGCTCACCTACATCGTCTCCCCGATGCGGCACGCGGTGTTCAGCCACCTGAACATGGCGCCAGCGGCGCTCGCCGTGCTGAGCCCCGGGGTCACCTGGAACGGCTGGCTGGTCCCGATCGGGGTGTCGCTCGGCCTTGTGGCGGTGATGGGCGCGGCACTGCTCGGAATAGCGATCCTGCAGTTCCAGCGCACGGAGTAGCCGGACACGGAACCAACTAGACCGGACGGCGAATATCGCAAAGTCCCGCGAAATAGGGCGACGCCGGGTGGCTACGGGGGCAAACCACCCGGCGTCGCTATCATCGGCGCTCCGACGGGGGCCCGGAACGCCGGCAGCGGTGCCCCGACGGGGGACCAGAGCACCCGATATGAATCGTACACGGAAACACCCCGGGGTGTGTCAAGACCCAATTCTTAACGAATCCGCGGCGGCGTTTTCGGCACTTGAAGCCGCAAGTGCGATGCTGCCGATGCTGGCGGGACGCCGAAGGTCCCATGCGTACGCTTCCGAACCTCCATTTGATTCCGCATAGGCGGCGAGCGCCAATCCCGTCGCTGGCCGGCGACAAATGAGCGCGGGCTATCCCTGGCCTCAATCGCCGTCCGCGCGGTCCGCGGCCGGGCCAGCAGACCCGCCGGCAGACCCGCCGGAAGCCGAGTCGCCAGAGTCATCAGATGGCCCGCCGGGCTCCCTGCGGGCAGGCAGATTCATCTGGTACTCCATGAACCCGCGGACGTTGGCGGGTTCTCGCCCGCCGTTTGCGAACACCACGGCGAAATACGGAATGGCGATCGCCCCGACGGCGGGGATAGCCGTCAGCCACCCCAGGTGGTTGACGAACAAGATGATCGCGATCGCGAAGCAGACGGTGCGGATGGCCATCATGATCAGGTACCGGTGCTGGCGGTACGCGATGTCCTCGGACAGCCCACGGCGCGCCTGCGTGACAACGTGGACCTGCTGGCCGCGTCCGAGATGGCCTACCCTCATTCCCCCACGTTATCGCGCTCCGCGCGGGCCGGCTACACCACGGCCCGACCGGTCGCGCGGCCGGTCAGCTCGCCTGGCTGACCGACGACATGTTGAACGCATCCACGCGCAGCGGCGGCATCGCCACGCGGGTGAAGTAGTCGCCAAGCTCACGCGGCAGCGTGGGCGTGGTCGCGCCCGCCTCGAGCAGGCGGCCGAGCATGGCCATCGGCGACTCGTTGAACCGGAAGTTGTTCACCGCCCCCACCACCTCGCCCTCCTCCACCAGGTACACGCCGTCGCGCGTCAGGCCCGTCAGCAGCATCGTCTGCGGGTCCACCTGGCGGATGTACCACAGGCAGGTCAGCAGCAGTCCGCGTTTGGTCGAGGCGATCATCGCCGGCAGGGACGTGGCGGAGTCCGCCGACATGATCAGGTTGCCAGCGGGCGGCGTCGCCGGCAGCCCGGCCAGCCGCGCCGAATACCGGCTGGAGTGCAGCGCGCTCAGCACGCCTGCGGAAATCCACGACCCGCGGCCGACGGCCAGCCCGTTGTCGAACACCGACGAGTCCCGCCCCGACGCGTGCGCGATGACGAAAGGCGCGCACTCAAGCCCCGGATACGACGGGTCGCTGAACAGGTCGACAGGCAGCGCGGACAGCCGCTCCCCGACCCGCGTCCCGCCGCCCTGCCTGGAGAACACGGTCCGGCCCTCGCCGGCGTCCCGCGCCCCGGCGTTCCAGTAGAGGTCGACCATCAGGTCGGACACCGCGGTCGGCGGCAGCAGCGTCTCGTACCGCCCGGCGGGCAGCTCGACCCGCCGCGCCTGCCACGCCAGCCGCTGCGCGAGCTCGGCGTCGAGCGCGGCGACGTCCACGTCGGTGAAGTCCCGCGTCGCCGCCCCCGCCCACGCCGACCGCGCCAGGTCGGCGGACTTGGCGTTCAGCTCAAGCCGCCCGGCCGGCTGGTCGTGCCGCAGCCGCAGCCCCGCCGAGGTGCCGAGGAACGTGGAGGTGACCCCGTGCTCGGCGAACCCGTACAGCTTGCGGCCAGCTCCCTCGGCCGCGCGCAGCGTCTCGCCGAGCTCGTGCGCGAACGCACGGAAGACTCCGAACTCCGTGGCGGCTGGAGGTCCATCCCATGATCCCGAACGATCCCGGCCGTCTGCGGCCACCAGCTCCCCGGCGTCCTCGGCCGGCGAGGCCTCGGCGGCGGCCTTCTCCGCTTCCCGCACCACGTCCTCGACCTGCCCGGGCCCGACCCCTGAGCGGGAGACGACGCCGACGCCAGCGGCGCCGTCCGGACCGTGACTCCGCCGGTCGATCGCGATCACCGTGAGGCTGCGCGAGACGGCGACCCCGTTGGTGGTCAGCGTGTTGCCGGCCCAGCGCAGGTTGGCGGTCGAGGTCTCCTCCGCGATCACGACGCAGTCACCGCCCGCCCTGGCCAGGGCCAGGGCGCGTGCGACGGTGTCCTGGGCAGACGCCGAAGGTTCGTTCGGACTCATGCGCCGCCTCCCGCCCGGCGGCCCGCGGATCGTGCACGGCCCCGGCTCATGCGCTCCCCTCCTGCGCCGTGTTGAGCACCCGTACCCCGCGGAAGAGCGCGGCCGGGGCGCCGTGGCTGACCGGCGCGGTCTGGCCCGGCTGGCCCTTGCCGCAGTTGAACGCGCCGTCGAGCACGTAGGTCTGCGGCCCGCCGACCGCCTCCATCGAGTTCCAGAAGTCCGTGGTCGTCGCCTGGTAGGCCACGTCCTTGAGCTGCCCGTCGAGCCGGCCGTTCCTGATCCGGAAGAACCGCTGGCCGGTGAACTGGAAGTTGTACCGCTGCATGTCGATGGACCAGCTCTTGTCGCCGACGACGTAGATCCCGTCGTCAACCCCGGCGATCAGGTCGTCAAGCGAGGGGCCGCCGGCCGGGGCCGGCCGCAGCGACACGTTCGCCATCCGCTGCAGCGGAATGTGGTCGGGGCCGTCGGAGAACGCGCACCCGTTCGACCGGCCGAAGCCGCTGCGCTGCGCCATCCGCCGGTCGAGCTGGTACCCGACGAGGGTGCCGCCGCTGATCAGGTCCCAGGCCTGGGCGGCCACTCCCTCGTCGTCGTAGCCGATGGTGGCCAGGCCGTGCTCGGCGGTGCGGTCCCCGGTCACGTGCATGACCTCGGAGCCGTACCGCAGCGTGCCGAGCTTGTCCGGGGTGGCGAAGGACGTGCCCGCGTACGCGGCCTCGTAGCCGAGCGCCCGGTCCAGCTCGGTGGCGTGGCCGACCGACTCGTGGATCACGAGCCACAGGTTGGACGGGTCGATGACCAGGTCGTAGCGCCCCGGCACGACGGTCGGAGCGGCGAGCTTGGCGGCGAGCAGCTCGGGCAGCTCGGCAAGCTCGGCGGCGAAGTCCCAGCCCGTCCCCGTCAGGTATTCATAGCCCCGCCCGGCGGGCGGGGCCAGCGTCTGCATGTCGTCGAACCTGCCGTCTTCCGTCACCGCGACGGCGGTGACCGAAGGGTTCATGCGCACCCGCTGCTGGGTCGCGGTGGTGGCGCCGTCGGAGTAGAACTTGCACTCCTTCACCTGGTTGAGCGAGGCGTCGACGTGGCTGACGGCCGGGTGCGCGAGCAAGGCGGCGCTCCAGCCGGCCAGCAGCGCGACCTTGTCCGCGACCGTGACCGTGAACGGGTCGACCTCGTAGTCCGACACCCAGGTCACCTCGCCGTAGCCGGGCTCGGGGGCCAGCTCGATGGGCTCGGTGTTCATCGCGGCCGCCACCTTGGCGACCTCGACGGCCTGCCGCGCCGCCTGCGCCGCCGCGTCCGGGTTCAGGTCAACGGTCGAGGCGAACCCCCAGGTGCCGTCGACGATCACCCGGACGGCCAGGCCGGTGTCGTCGGCGTCGAACAGGGTCTGCGGGTTCGCGTCGGACAGGCCGATGTACTGGCTCCTGATCCGCTCGGCGCGGAAGTCGGCGTGCTGCGCGCCGAGCGCCCTCGCCTGGGTAAGCGCGGCGTCCGCCAGTTCCCGCAGCGGGAGGGCGGTGAACTCTGGATCGATCGTTGCCTGAACGTCAGTCACGAGATCACAACCTACTATCTGCTGCGATAGCCTCATCGCGCGAGAGGAGGTACCAGCGTGACGCGTTCCGTGCTTGTTACCGGCGGGAACCGGGGGATCGGGCTGGCGATAGCGCGGCGGCTCACGGCGGACGGGGACAACGTCACGGTGACCTCGCGCTCCGGCGATCCGGTCGAGGGCCTGGCCGTGGTGCGCTGCGACGTGCGCGAACTCGCGTCCGTGGACGAGGCGTTCAGCGCGGTCCAGGCCGCC
>JASHPP010000173.1 GCA_030038035.1 Trebonia sp. | reverse complement strand
TGGTCCAGCCAGCGGTCGCGCCCGGCGCTGGTCGACCAGGTGTCCGGGGCGCTCGCGGCGGCCACGCTCACCGGCTGGGAGGGGCTGCTGTCCGAACAGCGCCAGTACCTGGACGACTTCTGGGAGGGGGCCGACGTCGAGGTCGACGGCGACGTCGAGATCCAGCAGGCCGTGCGGTTCGGGCTGTTCCACATCCTGCAGGCCGGCGCGCGGGCCGAATACCGGCCGATCCCGGCCAAGGGCCTGACCGGGACCGGCTACGACGGGCACACGTTCTGGGACACGGAGACGTTCGTGCTCCCGGTGCTCACCTGCACCCACCCGGCCGCCGTGGCGCACGCCCTGCACTGGCGGTACCTGGTCATGGACGCCGCCAAGTCGCACGCCGCCGAGCTCGGCCTGGCCGGCGCGGCCTTCCCGTGGCGGACGATCCGCGGCCAGGAGTGCTCGGGGTACTGGCCCGCGGGAACGGCCGCGTTCCACATCAACGCCGACATCGCGGGCGCCGTCTTGAACTACCTCGACGCGACGGAAGACGCGGACTTCGAGCGGGAGACCGGCCTGCCGCTGCTCGTGGAGACGGCCCGGCTGTGGCGTTCGCTCGGCCAGCACGACTCCGCGGGCAGGTTCCGGATCGAGGGCGTGACCGGGCCGGACGAGTACAGCGCGATCAAGGACAACAACCTGTACACGAACCTGATGGCCCAGCAGAACCTCGCCGGCGCCGCCGATCTCGCCGAGAAGCTGCCGGATGCCGCGCGCGAACTCGGGGTGACACCGGAAGAGACCGCCTCATGGCGGGACGCCGCCACCGACATGTACATCCCCTACGACGCGCGCCTTGGCGTGAACCCGCAGCACGACGGGTTCACCACCTACGCGCGCTGGGACTTCGCCGGGACACCGGAGGACCACTACCCGCTGCTGTTGCACTACCCGTACTTCCAGCTCTACCGCAAGCAGGTGGTCAAGCAGGCGGACGTCGTGCTCGCCATGCAGCTGCGCGGCGACGCCTTCACCCAGGAGCAGAAGACGCGGAACTTCGACTACTACGAGGCGCTCACCGTCCGGGACTCCTCGCTGTCCGCCTGCACGCAGGCCGTGCTCGCGGCCGAGGTCGGCCACCTGCAGCTCGCCTACGACTACCTCGCCGAGGCAGCCCTGATGGACCTGCAGGACCGCGAGCACAACACCAAGGACGGCCTGCACATCGCGTCGCTGGCCGGCGCGTGGACGGCGCTCGTCGGCGGGTTCGGCGGGATGCGGAGCGGGTCCGGGACGCTGTCGTTCAGCCCGCGGCTGCCCCCGGGGATCGTGGGACTGTCGTTCCGGCTGCGATACCGGGGGCGGGTGCTGCACGTGGAGGTTCGGGCCGGCCAGGCGCACTATTCGCTGCTGTCCGGTGACCCGCTGCCGATCACGCATCACGGCGAGCAGGCGACGCTGGGCGAGGACGGCCTGTCGCTCGACATCCCGCCGATCGAGGCGCTGCCCAACCCGACCCAGCCAGCTGGAAGGGTGCCCCAGTCCCGCCGTGGCCGCAGGTAAATCCAGCCCATTATCCCGAACGAACCGGGCCGTCTCCCACAGCGCTTGGCCTCCGGCCTGTCCTTGCGGCCTGTCCTGGCGGGCAGCCAGGCGGTTTCCCTGGCGTCCCGGGAGTCCCGCGAGTACTACTCTGGACACTCCTTGCATGGATAAATCGCCCATAACGGGCGCGGAAATGGTCACGGAGTGTGCGAAGTCGCAGGCCTGGGGCCCCTGTGGGCGGAAGCCGGGGTGGCGGGCCGCGGCGGGAGGCGGCGGGAGGCGGGGCCGACCGGGGACTTGGGTCGGCGCTAGGCAAGGGCCAGGGGTCGGGAGGGCCGCCTGGCGGGTGCCCGGGCCATCAGCGCAGCCGGCCCAATGCGCTCGGGCCGTTGGCGCGGTCGGCCCAATACGCCCGGGCCATCGGCGCGCGCGGTCGGCCCAATGCGCTCGGGCCGTTGGCGCAGTCGGCCCAATACGCGGGAGACGCGGCTCAGGCTGCAGTGACCAGAGAGCCAATTTCGGGTCCGTGTGCCCGGCGCGCCCGCTGCTCGCCGCAGACTCCCCCGCGCATTAAAACAGGCGCCACTGACATTCCGCCCGCCTTATCCACAGCAGGCCGCCTTCTTAAGGTTTGATCCACAGCCGGCAATTGCCTGCTGCACGTTATCGCCGCGCGGCGCGATCGTCATGACCGGAGGTGATGACGATGCGCGCCACAGACGTGCTCGGCCGTGACGGCGAGCAGGCCGCGGTTGACTACCTGGAGGGCTGCGGCTTCCGGATTCTTGACCGTAACTGGCGGTGCGCCGACGGCGAGATCGACATCGTCGCGGTGGAACGGCACACGTTCGTCGTCTGCGAGGTGAAAACCCGCTCGGGAACGCGGTACGGCACGCCGCTAGAGGCCGTCGGCAGGATAAAGCGCGCCAGGCTGCGCAGGCTGGCGGTTCGCTGGCTGAACGCCCATGGCGTCAGGTTCGACCAGATACGCGTCGACGTGCTTGGCCTGCTGTACGACGGCACCGGGGGGTTCACGATCGAGCATGTCCGGGGGGTGGGCTAGATGGCCTTGGCCCGCGCGCACTCGGTCGCGCTTGTCGGCGTCAAGGGCCACCTCATCGAGGTGGAGGCGGACATCGCCCAGGGCCTGCCCGCGACGATCCTGGTTGGACTGCCGGACACGGCGCTGCGCGAGGCGCGGGACCGGATTCGCGCGGCGATCGTCAACAGCGGCGAGAAGTGGCCGCAGTCGAAGATCACCGTCGGGTTGTCCCCGGCGAGCCTACCCAAGAAGGGAAGCGGCTTCGACGTGGCGATCGCGATCGCCATCCTCGCCGCGGCCAGTGCCCTGCCGGTGTCGTCGCCGGCGGGGATCATGTTCCTCGCCGAGCTCGGCCTGGACGGGTGCCTGCGGCCGGTGCCCGGAGTGCTGCCCGCCGTCGTCGCCGCCATGGCGGGAGGCCTGGAGACGGTCGTGGTGGCGGTAGGAAACGCCGCTGAGGCCGCCCTGGTGCCAGGCGTGCGCGTGATCACCGCGGGCAGCCTCGCGGAAGTAGCCATGTGGCTGCGCGGCGGGCCGGCTCCCGCGCCCGCTTCTCCGCCGGATCAGCCCGGGGCCGCGCCTGCCCCAGAGCCGGCGATCGGGCACAAGGACCTCGCGGAGGTCCTCGGCCAGTCAGAGGCGCGCAAGGCAGTCGAGATCTGCGCCGCCGGCGGCCACAACTTGTCCCTGCTCGGTCCGCCAGGGGCGGGCAAGACCATGCTGGCCGAACGGCTCCCGACGATCCTGCCCAGGCTGGAGCCGGCCGCGGCGCTCGAGGTCACCTCGATCCATTCTGTCGCCGGAACGCTGCCCGACAGCGGCGGGCTCATGACCGACCCGCCGTTCTGCGCCCCGCACCACACAGCGAGCAAGGCCGCGATCGTCGGCGGCGGCAGCGGCATCATCCGGCCCGGGGCCGCCTCGCTGGCGCACCGCGGCGTGCTGTTCCTCGACGAGGCCCCGGAGTTTCAGCGGGACGTGCTCGACGCGCTGCGGCAGCCGCTCGAGGCGGGCGAGGTGGTCATCGCGCGGTCCGCGATGTGCGCCACGTTCCCGGCGAGGTTCACCCTGGTGCTGGCGGCAAATCCGTGCCCATGCGCCAAGTCGTCATCGGGGGGAGCCGGGTGCGGTTGCAGCCCGGCGACGAAGCGCCGGTACCTCGGGCGGCTGTCCGGGCCGCTGCTCGACCGAGTCGACGTGAAGGTCCAGCTGCTGCCCGTGAACCGGCGGGAGATGCTCTACGACCAGAGGTTCATCGAGACCAGCGCGGTCGTGGCAGAGCGGGTAGCGGCCGCGCGCGAGCGCATGGCACGCCGGCTGAGCGGCACGCCGTGGCGGCTCAATGCCGAGATCCCTGGTGCGGAGCTGCGCCGCTCGTTTGCCCCGCAGCCCGGCGCGGTCCGTCCGCTTGAGCGCGCGATGGAACTCGGGCAGGTGAGCGCCCGCGGAGCCGACAAGATCGTCCGGGTCGCGTGGAGCGTCGCCGACCTGGCCGGGAAACCGCGTCCTTGCGCCGACGAGATCAACGTCGCCGTCAGCCTGTGGCTGGGGGTGTCCCGGTGACCGGGCGGCTGGACGAGGAGTCCTATGCCCGGGCAGCACTGACGTACCTCGCCGAGCCAGGCGACGTCAGGCTTGGCGCGCTGGTGGCCGCCAGGGGAGCGGCGTGCACGCTGCACGCGATCAGGACCGGCGGGTTCCAGGCGGCCGGGTTCCAGGGGGCCGGGTTCCAGGCGGCCGGAGGCCTCGCGGCCGGAGGGGGCGCGGCGCGCGCGGCGGCACAGCGTGCGATGCGGCGATGGCAGGTGCGGCTGGCGGAGCTTCCGGCGGCGGGCGACCTGGCCGGGCTCTGCAAGAAAGGCATCCGCCTCGTCTGCCCCGGCGATCCGGAATGGCCGGTGCGCCTAGACGACCTCGGCGACGCCAGGCCGTACGCATTGTGGCTGCGCGGCAGCGCGGACCTGCGGTTCAGCTGCCTGCGCTCGGTGGCCATCGTGGGGTCGCGGGCGGCGACGGCCTACGGCTCCTACGTGGCCAGCGAGCTCGCCGCCTCGGTCGCCGCGCGCGGCTGGGCGGTCGTCTCTGGCGCCGCCTACGGCGTCGACGCGGCCGCCCATCGCGGCGCGCTTGCCGCCGACGGCGTGACGGTCGCGGTGCTGGCGTGCGGGGTGGACGTGCCCTACCCGGCCGGCCACGCGGACCTGCTCGACGCGGTGGCGGCCCAGGGGGTGGTGGCCAGCGAGTGGCCGCCCGGGCGGACCGCGACGCGGCTGCGGTTCCTCGTCCGCAACCGGGTGATCGCCGCGCTTGCGGCGGGCACCCTCGTGGTGGAGGCGGGCCAGCGCAGCGGCGCGCTGAATTCCGCCAGGCACGCGCGCGACCTCGGCCGGCCGCTGATGGCCGTGCCCGGCCCGATCACCTCCGAACTGTCCGCCGGGTGCCACACGATCATCAGGGACTGGCAGGGCGCACTCGTCACGAGCGCGGCCGACGTCATCGAGTGCCTGTCCCCGCTCGGCGCGGGGGACCAGTCGCCGCTCGGCGCGGGGGACCAGTCGCCGTCGGCGCCGGGCTGGGGGCCGGGGCAGCCGGCCGCCGGGCACGCGGCACCGGGCAGGCGCCGGGCGAGCCCGGTGCTCGAGCGCGACGCACTCGACCTGGAGACGGCAGCGGTCCTCGACGCGCTGCCGCTGCGGGGCGGGCTGGGACCGGCCAGGATCGCGGCCGTGGCCGGCCTGGAGCTGGACACCGTGATCCGCTGCCTCGGCGCGCTCGCCGCCGGCGGCTTCGCCGAACGCTGCGATCAGGGCTGGCGCGTCCGCCGCACCTGACGTGCACGCAGTCCACTTTGCCTGCCGGCGCGATCAGCGCCTAGGCAACGACATTATCTCCGTTCACGCTAACTGCACCTAGGCGCGCGCCTTTCCTGATATGCAGCTCTATATACCCATGAAGGCCGCGCCGTCCTGGCCGGCTGACGACCGACTGCTAGCGGGGCTCGGGAAGAGGAAGCATGTCAGCTGGGCGACACAGGCGCGGCATATCGCGGCGCCGTTCCCAGGCCAGATCACTTCTGCGGTCGTGCTGGGCGACCCCGCCCAGACGCGTGTTCACGGCGGCGGTAGCGCTGGTTGGCGCGCTGGGGATCTTGATACCCGCCGCCGCGCAGGCAGGGCAGTCCCAGCCGCGTTCGAGTGCTGCCGCGTCGCGCCTGGTGGCGGTCGTTGCCGCGCCGAAGCTGCCGGGTGGCTCACGCCTCGCCGGCGCCGTCGCCAGCACCGCCGAAGTGACCGGCGCTGTTGCCCTGCGGCTCCCGGACCCCGCCGCCGTGACCGCGTTCATCGACGCCGTGTCGAGTCCGAAGTCCCCCGACTACCGGCACTACCTGGCCCGCGGACAGTTCACCAGCCTGTTCGGCCCGAGTGCGTCGGCTGTGGCCGCGGTTGAGAACCAGCTCAGGATCGACGGGCTGACGGTAAGCGACGTGTCGGCCAACAACCTGCTCGTCAGCTTCAGGGGAACGGCCGCCACGGTGGAGGCGGCGTTTCACACCGGACTCCAGCGGGTCGAACTCGCGGGCGGCACGCTCGGACAGGCCACGACGTCCGCGGTCCGCCTGCCGGCCTCGATCGCCCAGGACGTTACGGCCGTCGTAGGCCTCAATCAGCTGGTGAGCGAGGACAACAGCCTGGAAGCGGCCCCGCGGGGCCAGCGCTCGGCCGCCGCGGCCGCCGCGCCCGCCGCGGTTGCCACGCCCGCCGCGTCGGACGGCGGCCCGGTCGCCTGCGCCGCCGCCCAGGCACAGGAGCAGCTCGGCGGTCTCACCGACCAGCAGGTCGCGGCGGCTTACGGGCTCGATCCGCTCTACGGGGCCGGCGACCTCGCGGCCGGGCAGACCATTGACATCTACGAGCTTGAGCCCTTCGCGATGTCCGACATCGCCGCATTCGACAAGTGCTATTTCGGGGCCAGCCACACCAGCCAGATCACGGTGACCCTGGTTGACGGCGGCCCGGGCACCGGCCCTGGCAGCGCGGAGGCCGCGCTGGACATCGAGACCGTGTCGGCCCTGGCCCCGGCCGCCAAGATTCACGTCTTCGAGGCGCCGAACATGGACGATCCGTTCGGGCCGCTCGATGACTGGAACGCGATCGCGCAGGCCGACGACGCGAACCAGATCTCGACAAGCTGGGGCGTGTGCGAGACCGAAGAGCAGCAGGGTGCGCCCGGCGTCCAGCAGGTGGAGAACGAGATCTTCGAGCAGACGGCAGCGCAGGGCCAGACGGTGTTCTCCGCGGCCGGAGACGACGGCTCTGATGATTGCGCAGGCCACGCCACGACGCCCACGCCGACCGATTTGTCAGTCGACGACCCCGGCAGCCAGCCGTACGTGACGTCGGTGGGCGGCACCACGGTCACGGACGCGACCGAGCCGCCCAAGGAGACCGTGTGGAACAACGGCAACTCGGGCGGCGCGGGCGGCGGCGGGATCTCCGAGACCTGGGCCATGCCGCCATGGCAGGACTCGGTGGCGGTACCGCAGACGGCAGCTGACGAGGCGTGCAGCAACGATCCGTCGGGCACTGCCGATGACTTCCATCTGCAGGGGATTCCCACCACGCTGCCGGCCGGGACCACGTGCAGGGAAGTGCCTGATGTCAGCGCGCTCGCCGATCCCCAGAGCGGTCCTACGGTCTACTATGCCGGATCCTGGACGCCGATCGGCGGGACGTCGATATCCACGCCGATGTGGGCGGCGATCCTCGCCGAGATCAACGCCTCGAGCGGATGCGCTGGCCTGCCGCACGGCGTTGGCTTCGCCGAGCCGCTGCTTTATCAGGTCGCGTCTGCCTCGGCCACTGACTACGCGGACGCGTTCAACGACATCACCGTGGGGAACAACGACAACCTCGGTGTCGGCGACGGGGTGGACTGGCAGGCAGGGAAGGGCTACGACCTTGCCAGCGGACTCGGCACGCCGCGGGTCACCGACGCCGACGGCGCCCCCGGGCTGGCAGCGCAGCTGTGCGCCGTGGCCGCGGGCGGTCACGCGACGCCGTCTCCAGTGGTGACCTCGCTCACGCAGCTCACCGGCACCCACACGATCGCCGGCGGGGGGACCGTGGAGATCTCGGGGTCCAACTTCGGCGCCACGTCTGGCTCGGTGTTCTTCGGGAACGTCGACGCGACCGTGGTCAGCTGGTCAGCCAGCGACATCACGGTCGATGTGCCCGCGTTCTACGCTCCCGACGGGACGGCGTCCGGCGTCGGGGGGCGGGCGGACGTCACGGTTGTCACCGCCGGCAGCCCGCAGCAGTCGAGCGCGCCAAGCAGCGCGTCCGTCTACCAGTACACGGCCAACTCGTCAGGGGCGCCCGTCGTCGACTACGTGAGCTCGTCCAACGGCCCGACCGCCGGGGGTAACACGGTGGACATCGTCGGGGCAGCCCTGGGCGCGGCCACAAGCGTCGACTTCGGCGACGTCCCGGCCACCTCGTTCACGGTGCTCAACGACAACGAGCTGCGCGCCACGGTCCCGGCCAGCGACGGATCGTGCGCCGTGAGCTCGGCGCAGGGGATCTGCGCCGTCGCCGTGACGGTGACCACGCCGTCAGGGACCAGCTCAGGCCCGCCGATCCTCCCGGCGTACCAGGGACCGATCGTCTTCAGCCCGAACGGAGCGTTCGTCCCGCCCGCCGGGTGCGACTGCGAGGTAGTGCCCGCGCCGGAGGAGTACGACTACGCCCCGGCACCGGTCATCACCTCGGTGAGCCCTGCGTTCGCCAGCGAGAACGGCACGTCGGCCGAGGTCATCTCGGGCAGCGGATTCAATCTCCTCACGTTCGAGTACGCGAATGTCGGCCCGGCCGGCGTCGGGTTCTCCCAGGACTTCGGCACCGACGGCATCACGCCGACTCAGATCGTCCTCGCGATCCCGCCGGCGGCGCCCACCGTCGAACCGTTCCCGGTTCCGCTGTCGGTACTGAGCGCTGGGCAGCTTTCCAACGTCTCCTCGGTCACCTACGCGGGGACCCCGGTCCTTACCGGCATCTCCAGGCACGTGGCCGCCCAGGCGGATCCCGGTAACCTCACGATCACCGGCGAGGGCCTGTCGGACGTGACCAGCGTCGTATTCCAGGCGCAGGGATCGCTCGACTTCCTCACCTCGACCGCGACCGCGATCTCACACCAGACCGACGCGTCGCTGACGGTCGCCATCCCGCAGTTCTTCACCTTCCCGACCGACGTCCTCCTCTGCAGCGTGACCGGGTGCACCGTCCCCGATCCGAAGCTGGATACGTTCCAGCTGGCCTACGCGGGCCGGCCGGTCGTCACCTCGAGCGGCCCCGCGTCCGGTCCGGCGCACGGCGGCACGACCGTGACGATCCAGGGAGCGCTCGACTCCGAGGTGACAGCGGTCGACTTCGGCTCGGTGCGGGCGAAGATCCTGGAGCAGGTGACGGGTTCGCCGAGCGGCCCGATCATCGTCACGGCGCCGCCCGGCAAAGCAGGCACGAAGGTGGACATCACGATCACCACGGTGGGCGGGACGCTGACGTCGCCGCCGCAGCCGCGCAGCGCGGTCAACCCGGCTGCCGTCTTCACCTACACGAAGAGTTCGCCCGCAGCCCCCCGCGACGTCGTGGCCAGGGCAGGCGTCAAGTCGGCGACGGTCAGCTGGAAGGCTCCGAGCGACAACGGCGGCAGCCCGCTGACCGGATACCTGATCACCGGTTCTGCCAAGGGCCACAAGCGGGTCGTCGTGAGGGTGTCCGGGCACGTGACCAAGGTCACCGTCGGCAAGCTGGCGACCGGGGTCTCGTGGCGGTTCACGGTCCAGGCCATCAACGGGCTAGGCGCGGGCTTGGCAGCGACGTCCAACGCGGTGACGCCGAGACCTTAACGGCGGCCCGCGCCCGGCGTCATGACCAGGACCGGGTTCCCGCCGCGCCGGGGGCCGTGCAACAGCCCGGTAAAACCTTGTGGAGGGAGTTCCCAACCGGTCCGGTCCGGTGCACACTTTGCCCATGGCTACGCCCAGGGAGCGTGCCGCCGGCGCGGAGGGCCCGAGACAGGCGCTTCCGGCGGGGTTGAGTGTCGCGCTGTCGGAGTTCTGCCGGTATCTCGACGCTGAGCGTGCGCTCTCGCGCCATACGGTCCGCGCTTACCACGGCGACATGCTGTCGCTGCTGGAGTACGCGTGGCGTCACGGAGTGAGCGAGCCGGGCTCGCTGGATGTCACGATCCTGCGCGGCTGGCTGGCCAGCCAGCATCAGGCTGGCGCCGCGCGCGCGACGCTGGCGCGCCACGGCGCGGCGGCACGGGCGTTCACCTCCTTTGCTCACCGCCAGGGATGGCTCGCCGCCGATCCCGGGCCGCAGCTCGGCACCCCGAAGGCGCGGCGCGTCCTGCCGCAGGTGCTGCGCAGGGAGGAGATCAACACGGTCCTCGCGGACTGCGAGGACCGGGCGCTGCGAGATCTCGCCTCCGGCCAGCGGACCTCCGCGGCGCTCGCGATGCGCGACGTCGCCGTGCTCGAGCTGCTTTACGCGTCCGCGATCCGGGTGAGCGAGTTGTGCGACCTGGACGCCGGGGGGCTGGACCATGACCGGCGCACCGTCCGCGTGCTGGGCAAGGGCCGCAAGGAACGGGTCGTTCCCATCGGGGTGCCCGCGATGCGCGCGGTGGTCAGGTGGGCGGATCTCGGACGTCCTGCGCTGGCGAACAGCCGCAGCGGCACGGCCCTGTTCCTTGGCGCGCGCGGCGGTCGCCTGGACCCGCGGACCGCCCGGCGCATCGTCCACGCGCGCCTGCGGGGAGCGGACCTCGCCGCGGTCGCGGCGGTCGCGGCGACCACGGCGGGCACGCAGGCCGTGCGCGACGCCGGCCCGCACGCGATCCGGCATACCGCCGCCACCCACTTGCTCGAAGGCGGGGCTGACCTGCGCAGTGTGCAGGAGATCCTCGGGCACTCCTCACCAGCTACCACTCAGATCTATACGCACGTGTCGGCTGAGCGGCTGAAGGCGAGCTACCGCCAGGCGCACCCCCGCGCCTGACCCCCGCCGGGCGGCGGGGATCATCGCCCCGGCACCAGCGCAGCGCGGGAGTCGGCATCACGACCGCGCCCGACTTCAAGTAGTCTTGATACCGGTCGCTTTGATCCGTGCCGCGTGGCACACGAGGCGGCCGCAATTCGCGTGCCCGTATGCCGCACGAACCCAGATCGCGCGGGACGCACCACTCGGTCCGCCGGCCAGGGCGAAAGCCAGGGACCGGCCGCACGGTGCGGGACATGCACGGGCACCAGGAGGTAACCGAGCCGCGCGCGGCCGCAACAGCCGCGCGCACGAAGGAAGGACCGTAGCGATGGCCCCGGTCGTCACCATGAAGCAGCTCCTGGAGAGCGGCGTTCATTTCGGCCACCAGACGAGGCGCTGGAACCCGAAGATGAAGCGATACATCTTCACCGAGCGCAACGGAATCTACATCATCGACCTGCAGCAGTCGCTTGACTACATCGACCGAGCGTACGAGTTCATCAAGGAGACGGTCGCGCACGGCGGCACGATCCTGTACGTGGGGACCAAGAAGCAGGCCCAGGAAGCGATCGCCGAACAGGCGCGCCGGGTCGGTATGCCCTTCGTGAACCAGCGGTGGCTGGGCGGAATGCTGACGAACTTCTCCACGGTGTTCAAGCGGCTGCAGCGGCTGAAGGAGCTTGAGGAGATCGACTTCAACGACGTGGCCGGCTCCGGCATGACGAAGAAGGAGCTGCTCCAGCTCAAGCGCGAGCACGACAAGCTCGAGCGGACGCTGGGCGGGATCAGGGACATGTCGCGGGTGCCGAGCGCCATCTGGGTGGTCGACACCAAGAAGGAGCACATCGCGGTCAGCGAGGCGCGCAAGCTGGGCATCCCGGTCGTGGCCATCCTGGACACCAACTGCGACCCGGACGAGGTGAGCTACCCGATCCCTGGCAACGACGACGCGATCCGCAGCGTGGCGCTGCTGACCCGGGTGGTCGCGGATGCGGTGGCCGACGGCCTGATCGCCCGGGCCGGAGCGGCCGAGGGCGACCAGAAGCCCTCCGACGACGAGTTCTCCAGCGAGGAGCCGCTGCCAGAGTGGGAGCGGGACCTGCTTGAGGGCAACGGCGCCGATGCCGGCGTGATCGCCGACGACGTGGTGAGCACCGACTCGGCGACCGCTGAGGCGGTGGCCGAGGCCGAGGCCGACGAAGCCCAGGCCGACGAGGCCGACGAGGCCGCCGACGCGGCCATCGATGAGGCCATCGATGAGGCCGGCGACGAATCCGGTGATGCGGCCGAGGCCAACGAGGCCAACGAGGCCAACGAGGCCAAAGACGAGTGACGAGGCCGACGACGAGTGACGACTGACGAACGAGGAACCACGACATGGCGAATTTCTCCACCGCTGACGTGAAGCGGCTTCGCGAGCAGACCGGCGCGGGAATGATGGACTGCAAGAACGCCCTCGCGGAGGCCGACGGCAACATCGAGGAGGCCGTCGAGATCCTGCGGGTGAAGGGCGTCAAGGACGCAGGCAAGCGCTCCGCCCGCACTGCGGGCAATGGGCTGGTGACCGCCGAGCTTGACGGCAACAGCGCGGGCGTGCTCGTCGAGCTGAACTCCGAGACCGACTTCGTGGCCAAGAACGAGCAGTTCCAGGAGGTGGCCGCCAAGATCGCGAAGGCGGCCCTGGCCAGCAAGGTCACCGACAGGCTCGCCCTGCTGACCACGGAGGCCGAGCCGGGCAAGACCGTCGAGCAGCTCATCGAGGACGCGAGCGCCGCCATCAAGGAGAAGCTCGAGCTCGGCCGCTTCGCCCGCTTCGAGGGCGGTTACGTGACCAGCTACCTGCACCGCACCGACCGCGACCTGCCGCCGACCCTCGGCGTGCTCGTCCAGCTGGACAAGCCGAGCGAGGAGGTGGCCAGGGACCTGGCGCAGCAGATTGCCGCCATGCGTCCGCAGTACGTCACCCGCGACGAGGTGCCGGCCGATGTCACCGAGAAGGAGCGCCGGATCGCGGAGCAGATTACCCGCGATGAGGGCAAGCCTGAGCAGGCGATCCCCAAGATCGTCGAGGGCCGTCTGGGCGCCTTCTACAAGGACGTCGTGCTCGTCGAGCAGGCGTTCGTGAAGGAGCCGAAGCAGAGTGTCGCCCAGGTGCTCAAGGCCGACGGCGTGACCGTGCGGGCATTCGCCAGGTTCCAGGTCGGCCAGGCCTGAACCCGGGCCCGAACCCGGGCCTGAGCCAGGCCGCGCGCTCCGCCCGGACGCGCCGCCACCGGGCCGCGCCGGCCGTCTGGACTAAGGTGAGACCTCAGCCGAAGTGCCGTGGCCGGCGGGTAATGTGGTGAAGGCCGTCCAGGGTCGAAGTCCGACCGGCATTCTCGCGTGCGCACAGGAGCCGTAACGATGATCGATGACACCCTCCTCGAGGCCGAGGAGAAGATGGACAAGGCCGTCTCGGTCGCCAAGGAAGACTTCAGCAACATCCGCACCGGCCGCGTCCATCCGGGCATCTTCTCCAAGATAACGGCCGAGTACTACGGCAACCCGACCCCGCTGAACCAGCTCGCCTCGTTTCATGTCCCGGAGCCGCGGATGGTCATCATCCAGCCTTTCGACAAGGCAAGCCTCGGCACCATCGAAAAGGCCATCAGGAACAGCGACCTCGGGGTGAACCCTTCCAACGACGGCGTGATCATCCGGGTGATCTTCCCCGAGCTCACCCAGGAGCGCAGGCGCGAGTACATCAAGACCGCGCGCTCCAAGGCCGAAGACAGCCGGGTCTCCATCAGGAACATCCGGCGCCACGCCAAGGACTCGCTGGACAAGATGGTGAAGAACGGCGAGGCCGGCGAGGACGAGGTGCGCCGCGCGGAGCGTGAGCTGCAGGAGCTCACCGACACCTACGTCGCCCAGGTCGACGAGCTGCTCAAGCACAAGGAAGGCGAGCTGCTCGAGGTGTGAGCGCCGTCGGCACCAAGCCCGAAGACAACAACCCGGACGGCGGCACCCCAGCGCCGGGCAAGGGCATCAGGACCGGCCGGAACCTGCCGGCCGCGATCGGTGTGGGGGCCGCCCTCGGCGGCCTCGCGCTGCTCACCCTGCTGACCGTCAAGGCGACCTTCCTGCTCTACATGGGCGCCGCGCTCGCCGTCGCGCTCAAGGAGCTGCACGACGCGCTGCGCACGCGCGAGATCCGCCTCCCGGTCATCCCGGTGGCCCTCGGCGGCGCCGCGATGCTGACGTCCGCCTACTGGGCCGCCGGCGGCGCCGTCACCGCCGCGTTCGCGCTGACCGTCGTCGCGATCTTGGGCTGGCGCCTGTTCGGCGGCACGGCCGGGTACGTCAGGGACGTCACCGCGGGCGTCTTCGCCGTCGCCTACCTGCCGCTGCTCTGCTGCGCGGTCGCGGCGATGCTGGCCCCGCCCGACGGCGGCAAGCGAGTCCTCACGTTCATCATCCTCACGATCTGCAGCGACATCGGCGGCTACTTCGCCGGCATCACGCTGGGCCGCTCAGGCGCGCACAAGCTAGCCCCCGCCATCAGCCCGAACAAAACCTGGGAAGGCCTGGCCGGTTCCGCCGTCACCACGATCGCGGCCGGCGCGGTGCTGCTGCCCACCCTGCTGCACGGGCACTGGTGGGCGGGTGCCGTCATCGGCGTGGCCGCCGCCGCCGCCGCCGTGCTCGGCGACCTTGCCGAGTCCATGATCAAGCGGGACCTGGCCATCAAGGACATGGGGTCGCTGCTCCCCGGCCATGGCGGCATTCTCGACCGGATCGACTCGCTGCTCGTCTGCGCCCCTGTCGTCTGGCTGCTGCTCACGGCATTCCTCCGCTGAGCACCGCACGCCGCTTTCCGTCGTCCCGCCCGTCGCTTTCCTTTCCATTGTCCCGAACGGGCCGGGGCGCCTGTCCCGCGAATGTTTGAGCTGCGAATTTCACGGGACTAAAGGAGCGGTAAATCGGCTCGGTATTCCCGGAACGGAGTCGAAGGCATGTCCTTCAGATGGATCAGGCACCTCATCCTCTTGGTCTACGTGGGGATCGGCGTCTACGTCGCCTGGGAGCACGGCTTCCTGGGCGTAGCCTTCCTGCGCGCGCTGGCCAGCGCGATACTCGCGGTCCTGCTGTGGTGGCTCGTCCCGCTGGGCGTGAACCTGCATATCCACTGAGTTTCCCCCGGGGGGCCAAGCCCCCCGGTGACCCCCCAATGGGGGGACTACCCGTCCCCCCATTCCCCCCTGGCCCCGGCTGCGCCTTGACGGCGCACGTGCTCCGGGGATACTGCGGTTCGGCGCTTACCTCCTGACGGCGCACGTGCTCCCTCCGTGCGGCAACTCGCTGAACGACCATGTCACCCGCGTGTCGCCGATGCCGCGGACGGGCGGACATCCCACCGACATCCCTGGGCCACGCCTGGCAGGCCTTGCCTCGGGAAGGGGCCGGGCGCATGCTTTCGGCGGTAGCCAGTTGAGGAGTCATGCCGATGTGTCAAGCAGGTTCGTCCTCGTGGCGTATCAGCGAGGACCGGTGGCCGGAGGCGTTCGATATCGCCCTGTGGTTCCGCGCCGCGGAGCGCATCGACGTGGCACCGGGAGGCGTGGTGCCGGGGGAGCCGGACGTTGAGCCGCTGCCGGACCCAAGCACGGACCCGTCGGACGCCGCCGGGCTGGCCGCGGGCTGGCTGGCCTGGTGGCATTCGCTGATCGGGTTGCCCCCGCTGTCGCCGCCGTTCGACCTGGCCCGCCCGCCGGCGCTGCTGGCCTTCATGACGCCAGACTTCCGTGGCCTGGCAGCCTGGCCCGCGCTACAACGGGCTGTCACCCGCCGACGGAAACAGGCCCAAGACTGGCACACCGCCCGCAAGAAGGCGGGATTGGAGGCGGGCCTGTACCACGACGCGCGGACTGGCCGGGTGGTCGCCGACCTCGAACGCGAGCTGGGCCGCAAGGCACGGCCGTTCTCGCTGGACCTGGTGCTGCTGCCGGTCCGCGACGAGCAGGTCCGGCAGGTCGGCGCCGACCGCTACCTGGTTCCCGAACGCGTCCATGACGGCCAGCGGTGGCCGGGACTGCTGCGCGGCCTGCTGATCCCGCGCGCGTAGGCCCCCGTGGATCACGGACTGGATCGCGCAGCCAGCATCAACGCTCCTTACCCCATGCGACATAGGATACATTCCGCTTCCATAAATTATGACAAAACAGCAGAAACCACGCAATTCGTATCCTAAGTAGCCGGTACCGTCCGCGACGCAGCCCCTTAGCTTCCCGGCACTGTGTCCCCGGAGCCGCAGCACCCCCGGTGTCCCCAGCGCCCCAGAACCCTAGGCGAGATCGGCGATCCAGCTGCGATTCTCCGCGGCAAGCTCGGTTACCAGGGTCGCGGAGCCATGCTCCTTGGCAAGCAGCCGGGACCGTTCGGAAATTGGAATTATCCAAAGCCACCGCACCGGGTCACCGTCCACGGAGAAGCCGGACAGATCCGGTACGCGCGGCCCGGACAGCCCGGACGGGTCGTCGAGCAGCAGCACGCCCTCGTAGCCGCCGCCGAGCGGGAAGTTCGATGGCTGGTCATACCACCGAACGCTGTGGCCTGGACCGAACCAGGTCACCTCGCGCCAGGGATATCCCGCCAGCCACAAGAAGACCAGGGCCGCTACACCCGACGGCAGGGTCGTCGCGACCGCGAGCTCGATCCGTGAGTAGTCGGTCGGATCGTCGACGACCTGCTCGACCACGGGCATCCGCTGCGCGCTCATCCCGACGGTTGACAGCACCGTGTACGGCCGTCCGGGGGCAGGCGGGCGCTCGGAGATCCCGATCGCCGGGCGCTTGCCTGGCGCACCGTCCCAGTAGTGCGCCCCCGGGCCGAGCCGCGCGGTCAGGTGGGTGAGCGCGGCCTGCTGGAACTTGCCCCAGCCTGCCGCTGAGTTGCGCCACTGCCAGAACTCGCTGGCGCGTTCCATCCGGGGCCCGAGCCCTTCGATGGCGTCCTCGAGCGACCACCCGAACGGCGTCTGGCCGATCACGTCCCGGCTGTACCCGGGCATGCCGCGACTCGAGTCCGACCAGCCTGGCAGGACGGCGAGCGGGACGCCCTGCTCGAGCAGTGCCACGCCGTCGCCTTCCTCGAACCACAGCGCCTGCAGGCTAACCGGGTCCAGCGGCGGGATGCCGCGCGGGTGGCGGGTGCGGGCGGCCGGCATAATCGGCGGCTGCCCGGCGTTGAGCCTGTCTGGATCGGTGGTTCGCGGCGCGCGCACATGGTTCGCTACCCAGGTGGCGGCGATCGGCGACGTGTCGTCGTGCAGGTACGCAGCCGTGGTAGCACCATCGAATTCAACCGTCAGCCGTCTGCTCCCGTACGGGCTCACGCTGTCAAGCAGCGTGGCGGCCTGCGGGAACGGCTCGGGACCGGACCGCATTATTGCCATATCATAAATATCGCCTTGTTTGCCCTCCGTAATCAAGCCCTTGCGCTCAGGTAGTATCGGCGGGGTTATGCCCCTTTCTCCCGAACGGAGCCGTCGTGACTCGTCCACCTCGCCATCTCGCCGATCTCGGCCTGGCGGAGCGGCGGCAGGCTGTCGCCGAGCTCGGCGAGCGCGAGTTCCGGGCGGACCAGCTGTCCCGGCACTATTTCGGCAGGTACACCGACTCGCCTGAGGACATGACGGACCTGCCGGCCGCGGCGCGTTCGGCGCTGGCGCAGCAGCTGCTGCCGCGGCTGCTCACGCAGGAGCGGTCGCTCGCCTGTGACGACGGCGCGACGCGCAAGATGCTGTGGCGGCTGTTCGACGGCGCGCTCGTCGAGTCCGTGCTGATGAAGTACCCGGACCGGGTGACGATGTGCGTGTCGTCGCAGGCCGGCTGCGGCATGGGCTGCCCGTTCTGCGCGACGGGGCAGGCAGGGCTGACCCGCAACCTGTCCACCGCCGAAATCGTGGCGCAGGTCGTGGCGGGCGAGCGTGCCCTGCGCACCCCTGCGGCCGCCACTCCTGCCCCGTCCGGTGACCGGGTGTCCAACGTCGTCTTCATGGGCATGGGGGAGCCCCTGGCGAACTACCGCAGCGTGATCGCGGCCGTGCGGCGGCTCACCGACCCGGTGCCCGGCGGGCTTGGCATCTCGCAGCGCTCGGTGACCGTGTCCACGATCGGCCTTGTCCCGGCGATCGCCCGCCTGGCGCAGGAGGGCCTGTCGGTGACGCTTGCCGTCTCGCTGCACGCGCCGGACGACGAGGCGCGTGACGAACTCGTCCCGGTGAACCGGCACTGGAAGGTCGCCGAGGTGCTGTCCGCCGCCTGGGACTACGCGGCGGCCACGGGGCGGCGAGTCTCGATCGAGTACGCGCTGATCAAGGACATCAACGACCAGCCGTGGCGCGCCGACCTGCTTGGCTCGCTGCTGGCCGGGCACCTGGTGCACGTGAACCTCATCCCGCTCAACCCGACGCCCGGCTCGAAGTGGACCGCGTCGCTGCCCGGTGTGCAGGAGGAGTTCGTGAGCCGCATCGCCGCCCACGGCGTCGCGGTGACCGTACGGGACACCCGCGGCCGCGAGATCGACGGCGCCTGCGGCCAGCTGGCCGCCCGCGCCACCCCGCCCCGCACCCGCCGTACCGCCGCGCCCCCCTCCCGCTCGCCGTAAACTTAGGACCCGAGCCGCAGAAATTTTAGCCCGTTTCGTCCAATTTTGTACCTGCCGCTCGGGTCCTAAGATGGTGTGCGATGCCCGAGATTGGGCAATTGTCCCGGTTTGTGACATAGGCCGTTAGCTTGCGGCACGTGCAGCACGGGCGTCGGTGGGGCACTGCCAGCGTCCGGCTAACCGGGGGAGGGCGGTCAGCGTGGCGTCCGGGCGCGGGAGAATGCCCTGGTGAAGTGGCGGAAGCGTGCGGCGCGCCGGATCGCGGGCGTGCGGCGGGCTCTGGTGTGGCGGGCCGTTCACTGGGGATGGCGCGAGCTCCAGCGGGCCGGGATGGTGACCGGGGACACGCCCGCGGGGCGGGCCTTCCGGGAGTTCGGCCGCGGGTCGGTCATGGCGTTTCCGGCCGGGTCGGTCTTCGGCGAGGGATGGATCGCCGTAGGCGCGGATACCCTCATCGCCCCGCAGGTCACGCTGTCCGCGGGCACCCTGCCCGGCCAGGACCTCGGCCCGGACCCGGTGCTGCGGATCGGCGACCGCTGCGTGATCGGCCGTGGCAGCCACATCGTGGCGCACGAGAGCATCGTGATCGGCGACGATGTCTGGACCGGGCCGTACGTGTACATCACCGACCAGAACCACGGCTATGCCGACCCGGACACGCCGATCGGCCGGCAGGCGCCGGTCAACCGCGCGGTCACGATCGGCGCCGGGTCGTGGCTGGGCGCCGGGGCGATCGTGCTGCCCGGCTCGCGGGTCGGGCGCAACGTGGTGATCGCGGCCGGCTCGGTCGTGCGCGGCGAGGTGCCGGACCGCTGCGTGGTGGCCGGCGTCCCCGCGAAGGTCGTGCGTCGGCACACCGCGGCTGGGTGGCTGGCGCCGCGCGGGAACGCCGAGGCGGTCAACGGGCCGTCGTAGCCGGGCGCTGGCGAACCGCGGGCGGCGGGCCAGGAGGTCAGCCGTCCACGCCCAGCGCGTCGAGGGTGTCGCGGAGGCGGCCGATGCCACGGTCCAGCTGGGCCAGGCCGTCCGCGAGCGCGGCGTCGGTCTTCGCCGCGGGCAGGCTGGCCAGCCCGGCGGCGACGACCTCAACCGCCGACAGGCGCCGGGACAGTTCGGTCAGCGGGCTGGGCTCGCTGCCTGGCTCGCCGCCGGCCGAGCCCTCCGCCCGCTGGCGCAGCAGGTCTGCCTGTTCCCGCAACTGCCGGTTCTTCACGTACAGGTCGACGAAGACCGCCACCTTCGCCCGCAGCACCCAGGGGTCGAAAGGCTTGGCGATGTAGTCGACCGCGCCCGCGGCGTAGCCGCGGAACGCGTGATCAGGCTCCGCGCCCGCCGCGGTGAGAAAGATGATCGGGACATCGTGCGTGCGGGCGCGGCCCTTGATGTGCGCCGCGGTCTCGAAGCCGTCCATGCCGGGCATCACGACGTCGAGCAGGATGACGGCGAACTCGTCAGCCAGCAGCGCCGCCAGGGCCGCTTCGCCGGAGCGGACAGGGACGAGCTCCTGGTCGAGCGAGGACAGGATGGCCTCGAGCGCGATCAGGTTCTCCGCGTGATCGTCGACGAGCAGGATCCTTGCTTTCTGCGTCACGTCAGCCACCCGGGACCTGGACCATGTCGCCTCCGATGACCGTCCCCGATCGTCGCCGCCGTGGTGCGAACGGCATCTCAATTCTGTCACGATTTACTCGGGTGGCGATCACCGCTGGCGATGAAATGGTCGCTTTCCGCGAGCTAAGCGAGCTGACCGAGCTAAGCGAGGATCGTGAGACGAGGGTCAGCCGGAG
>JASHPP010000172.1 GCA_030038035.1 Trebonia sp. | reverse complement strand
CCGGCAACTGCCTGCTCTTCGAGGCGACCCAGGACGGCCTGACCCTGATCGGGGTGACGCTGGGCACTCCCGGCAACGACATCACCGTCACCGGCCCGGTCGCCACCCGGGTCCTGAACTGGGGCTTCAGCCACTTCTGAGCAAAGGCGTCAGGCGAAGCTGGCGCGCGACTGGCTCAGCCAGTCCTCCAGCGGGCGGGGATCGGCCCCTGTCAGCTCACGCACGGTGCCGGTCACGGCTCCCGCGCCGCCTTGCCTGATCCACGCGAACCGCTCCAGCTCGCCATCGGCCGCCCAGGGGCTCAGCCCGTCCGCGAGCATGAGTTGCCTTGCCCGCGCCGGTGCCTGATCCTCGTAGTCCATCGGCGTATCCCAGCGCATCGGGCCCGGTGAGCACGTACGTCATGTTCTCGTGGCCCGGACTGGTCAGGACCCGGGCGGCGACCCTGGCGACATCGGCTGCCGCGATCCAGCCGACTCGTCCCTGGCCCGCGGGCGCCGAGATCGTCCCGGTCAGCCGGATCGCCTCAGCACCTCGCAGTCCGGATCCTGGAAGCCGTCGAGGCAGATCTTGACAATGTGCGGCCGGCGGCCGGTCGCGGCGGCCGGCCGCCGCGACCGCGTCGGTGAACACCGTTTCGAGTTCGGCCTGCTCTTCCTGCTCGGGGCTGAGCAGGAAGATCCGGTCGAAGTCGCACAGGAACGCGGCAGGCGGCGGATCGTCGAAGGATGCCACCATGTGCCGCGGCGCGCCGGGCAGGTCGGCGGCTTTGGCCTCCACACGCACCATCGCGGTCATCTCAGCGCCCGTGTCGGCGAGCGCTTCCATCAGGCGATATCCCACTCGCCCGGTCGCTCCAGTCACTGCGTGCCCTGCCGCGGCCCCCGGGCTCAGGAGTTGGTCGCGGGAACCTGATCGGGGACGGGGATGTCCGCGCTTGACTGGGCGGACGCGCGGGCGCTCTGCCCGCCTAGCGCGATGACGGCCCTGGCGGTGACCAGGTGGTACAGGAGCAGGAGCTGGGTGAGGCCGAGCGCTTCTGAGCGGTGCAGGTCGGAGCCGATCGTGAACTCGCCGAGCCGCTGCGCGCGCAAGTGGCTGGCGAACTGCATGCGATCCCAGATGGCCTCTTCCAGCGCCACGGCCCTGGCCGGGGAGATCGTGCCGGGAATCCGCAGTTCTTTCTCGCCGGGCTGCTCGGTGAGCGTCAGGTCGTCGGCGTCGGCTCCGTCGCCCACGACTCCGGCCAGGTCGGGGTGCGGCAGCGAGTCGCGCAGGAACAGGTGCGCGTCGAGCTGACCGGGGTCCTGGGACTGGCCCGGTGTACCCGGCATAAACGAGATGACGATGTCGGCGTAATGGCGCTGGGGGCGGATGTAGGCCTCGGAGTCGCGCTCGCGCCGGTCCAGTTCCCTGAGCACCTGGTCGGTCGAGTACCCGCGGCGTGAGCAGTCGCGTGCCACTTTCCAGCGTCGCCGCACGTCCTCGGGCGGGTTCAGGTAGACGCGGATGTCGAACATGTCCCGCAGCTCCGAAGTGTGGTTGATGAGCAGCCCTTCGGCCACCACGAACCGGGCGGGGCTCATGTAGACAGGCGGCCCGAAGGTGCCGTCGGTGTGCTGGTATACCGGCTTGAGTATGGCCTCGTTGTGGCGCAAGTGCCTGATATCGCACGTCAGCACGTCCAGGTAGTTGCACGCCGGATCGAGCGGCGTGATGCAGCGCTCGGCGCGCTGGCGCCGGTCGTAGCGATGGTAGTCGTCGGCGCAGAAATGGGTGACCCGGTCGTCGCCGAGCACGCGCACCACGCCACGGGTGATCGTCGTCTTTCCTGAACCGGAATCGCCCGCGATGCTCAGCATGATTGGCCGGGGCATTCAGCTCACCCGGTCTGGCTGTGCCGCGACGAACGAGACGACCTGGCCCTGGCGGCCGGGATCGTAGCCGTTGACCTTGATGTACGCGCCCGGGTTGGCCGCCCGGCACGCCGCGAGCTCGGCCAGCACGACGGCCGGGTCGGCGGTATCGAACAGCGGGAGCTTCCACATGGTCCAGTAGTGGTCGCAGGGATCTGGCGCGCTCGTGTACTCGATGCCGACGACCAGGTGCCGGCCGAGAATCGAGCGGAGCTGCCGCGCGAGCTGCTCGCTGGACAGCTCGGGCAGGTAGGAGAACGTCTCAAGCCTCATATCCGCACCTCGTTCCGCTTACGGCTGCAGCACATCGGGGACGTCGACTGCCTCGAATTCGAACCGGATCTCCCGCCAGGTTTCCAGCGCGGCGGCCAGCTCGGGAGACTGCCGGGCGGCCTGCTTGAGGATGTCCGGTCCTTCCGCGGCCAGGTCGCGTCCCTCGTTGCGGGCCTGCACGCATGCTTCCAGTGCTACCCGGTTCGCCGTCGCCCCAGCGCGGCTGCCCTGCGGATGGCCCGCGGAACCGCCGCCGAACTGGAAGACCGCGTCATCGCCGAAGATCTCGACCAGCGCCGGCATGTGCCAGACGTGGATCCCGCCCGAGGCGGCGGGCAGCACGGCGGGCAGCGACGCCCACTCCTGGTCAAAGTGGATGCCCCTGCTCCGGTTGGCGGGGACGAAGTCCGCGCGCAGCAGGTCCACCACGCCCAGCGTGGTCTCTCGGTCGCCTTCCAGCTTGCCGACCACCGTGCCGGTGTGCAGATGGTCGCCGCCGGCCAGGCGCAGCCACTTGGCCAGCACCCGGAAGTGGATGCCGTGGTCCCTCTGCCGGTCGACGACCGCGTGCAGGGCGCGGTGAACGTGCAGCAGCATGCCGTGGCGCCGGCACCACCGGGACAGGGTGGCGTGCGCCGAGAGGCCGCCGACCAGGTAGTCGTGCATGATGATGGGCGAGCCGAGCTGCCTGGCGAACTCGGCGCGCTCCAGCATCTGCTCGCAGTCCGGCGCGGTGACGTTGAGATAGTGCCCCTTGCGCTCGCCGGTCTCGTGCTCGGCCTTACGGACCGCCTCCATCACGAACTGGAAGCGGTCGCCCCAGCGCATGAACGGCTGCGAGGTGATGTTCTCATCGTCTTTGGTGAAGTCGAGCCCGCCGGCCAGCAGCTCAAAGCACGCGCGCCCGTAGTTCCGCGCGGACAGGCCGAGCTTGGGCTTCAACGTGGCGCCGAGCAGCGGTCGGCCGTACTTGTTCAGCCGGTCCCGCTCGACCTGGATGCCGGCCGGCGGACCCTGGAAGGTCTTGACGAGCGCGACAGGGATCCGCAGGTCCTCAAGCCGCAGCGCCCGGATCGCCTTGAAGCCGAACACGTTGCCCGTGATCGAGGCCATCATGCTGGTCACCGATCCCTCCTCGAACAGCTCGAGGGGATAGGCGATGTAGGCGAGGTACTGGTCACCCCGGCCAGGCACGGGCTCGAGGCAGTAGGCACGCGCCTGGTAGCGCTCCAGCGTCGTCAGCCGGTCGGTCCACACCGTCGTCCAGGTAGCGGTCGACGACTCGGCCGCCACGGCCGCCGCGGCCTCCTCCGGCGCCACCTCTGGCTGCGGAATCAGCCTGAACGCCGCCAGGACATCGCTATCGCCCGGCTGGTAGTGGGGATCCCAGTAGATCTCGCTGTACTCGCGAACGCCTGCTTCGAACATGCCTGCAGCCTATGCAGGGCGAATAATTTAAAAAAGGCCAGGTTTTTCGATATGTCATAGAAGTTTTTGTATGACAGCGCGGCCCCGGGCGGAACGAAGGAACTCGCCGAACGCGCGGACCGCCGGGCGTCGCGGCCCGGCCGACGGGAACAGGACATGCCACGGACGGGTCAGCGGCGTGCCGGCGACGCCGATCTCGCACAGCGTGCCGCTGCGCAGCTCGCTGGCCACGGCGAACCGCGAGATCAACGTGACGCCAAGGCCGACGACCAGGCCCTGCTTGATCGCGCCGTTCGAGCCGAGCGTGAGCAGCTCGGGTGCGCCGGCCCCGGCTGAGCCCAGGTCCAGGTCGGCGAGCAGGCGCTCGGTCGCCAGCCGGGTGCCCGAGCCGTCCTCGCGCAGCAGCCAGGGGGTCCGGGCCAGGTCGGCTGGCACCTCCCTGCCCACGACGATCAGCTCGTTCCCGACGAAGGGGAATCCGGCAAGAGCCCTGCCCGCCGGCCGGCCGCCGATGCCGATGTCAGCGCGCCTTGATTCCAGCCGCTCGAACACGGTGGCGCGGTTGCCGACCTCGAGCAGGATGGCGACGCCCGGATGGAGCTGCCGGTAGGCCTGGATAAGCGGCGGCGCCAGGTACTCACCCGCGGTGTTCACGGCGACCAGCCTGACTCTGGAGTTCTCCGGGTGAGCCGCCTCCAGTGCCGCGTTCCTGCCCTGGTCAAGCAGGCCGAGCACTTGAGCCGCGTAGGGCGCGAAGGCCTCGCCCGACTCGGTCAGCCGCACTCCGCGGCCGTGCCGTTCGAAGAGCGCGGCGCCCACCTCGCGGGCGAGCGAGGCGATCGCGGCTGACACCGACGGCTGGCTGACGAGCAGCTGGCCGGCGGCGGCGTGCACGCTGCCTGTGCTCTTCACCGCGAGGAACGCGCGGATCTGGGTCAGGGTGATCGCCACCGGGCACCTCCTGCGAAGCTGCCCGGGCACTAAGCCATAGGCATTCACCTATGATTGCGCCGGCCTGGTCGTGACCGCCAGGGCGACCGGTTCAGCGGCGCCGTCTCACCTGCGGTGCATGAGCTCCTGCCACGAACTCGCCGTGATGTCGACGCCGAAGTATGACGCCGCCTGGCGGATGTTCGCGAAGGCGAGCGCGCGGTCGCCGTCGCTGACGCCCTCGACCTGGTCGAAGCGGGCCACCGCGTTGCGCACGTGGTTCGCCGACACGAGCGGCTCCTTGCGCAGCACGGGAAACGCGAACGCCGAGTCAGGCAGGCGGTTGGCCGCGGCGGCATCCAGCCTGCCGCTGAACTGTCCGGCATCGGCCGACGGCTGCCAGGTGACTACGTCGTCCGGCGCGTGATCTGTCATCGTCTGATTGCCTCCCCCCTGTGTGAACTGCCCGTCCCGGGCGGGGCTCATGCCGCCCGCCACGCTGCCGCTCCGGCACTCCGGGCGAGAAGGCCGATCGTTAGGGAGGATGCCCGACTCGTTCGGGATAAATCTGGGCCAGGGAGTGGTGGGCGCCGTTACCTTGGGTGCGGCGGGGTGCGGCGCTGACCCTTTTTCCTAGCGGACCACGGCCTTGCCGCTGAGCAGGGACCTGGCGATGACCGTGCGCAGGATGTCATTGGTGCCCTCGCCGATCGCCATCAGCGGGGCGTCGCGGTACAGGCGCTCGACCTCGAACTCCTGGGAATAGCCGTAGCCGCCGTGCACCCGCATCGATTCGAGCGAGCAGTACAGCGCCGCCTCTGACGCGAACACCTTCGCCATCCCGGTTTCCGCGTCGGCCCGCTCCCCCGCGTCCAGCCGGGCAGCCGCCCAGTAGGTGAGCAGGCGGGCGGCCTGCACCCTCGTCGCCATCTCGGCGATCTTCAGCTGGATGGCCTGGAAGTCGCCGATGGGCTGGCCGAACGCGGTGCGCTCGGTGGCGTACCGCAGGGCCTCGTCGTAGGCGCGCTGGGCGACGCCCACGGCCCGGGCGGCGATGTTGATCCGCCCGGTTTCCAGCGCGGACAGGGCCTGCTGCATGCCGCGGCCCTCGGTGCCGCCAAGGAGCTGGTCCGCGTGCACCTGGACGTCGGTGAGGAGCACCTCGCATGATTCCGGGCCTTTGTAGCCGAGCTTCGGGATGTCCTTGGTGACGGCGAACCCGGGGGTGCCCGCGTCGATCAGCAGGATGCTCATGCCCCGGTGCGCGGGGACGGCGGCCGGGTCGGTCTTGACCAGCACCGGCAGCGGGTCCGCGTGCCTGGCATTGGTGATCCACATCTTCGTGCCGTTGACG
>JASHPP010000171.1 GCA_030038035.1 Trebonia sp. | reverse complement strand
CAGATCGTCAACCCGAACATCGTCGAGTACCGGGTGCCGAAGAGCACCGATCTGCCCCGCCGCATCGACACCATGATCGTCCAGCGCGCGGACGGCGTCGGCCCCTACGGCGCCAAGGGCAGCGGCGAGGGCGCGCTGAACCCGATGTCGGCCGCGGCTGCGACCGCGATCGCAAGGGCCACCGGCCGGTGGTCGCTGCGGCTGCCGCTCACTCCGGAACGGGTGTGGCGGCTGATCCGCGAGAGCGCCGCGGACGGGACGGCTGCCGGCGTAACGGACGCCGAGCACACCGCGGCCGGGCCGGGCGCGACGGACACGGAACGAGGTTGATGCATGCGGAGCCAGACGGTCTCCTTCTACAGCGAGGGATGCAGGATCAGCGCGCTGTGGCGCCAACCGGACGACCCGCCGGCCTTCGGACGCTGGCCGGCCATCGTGCAGGGTCCTGGCTGGCTTGGTCTTAAGGACGCGAAGCTCTACGTCAGGTATCACGAGGCGCTGACTGCGGCCGGGTTCGGCGTGCTGATCTTCGACTACCGGGGCTTCGGCGAGTCCGAGGGCGACTACGGCAGGCTCTCGCCCGCCAGCCAGCTCCGCGACCTGGTCAACGCCGTCACCTACCTGACCACCCGCCAGGACGTGGACCCGGATGCGCTCGGGGTATTCGGCACCGGCGGTACCGGCGGCGGCAATGCGGTACTGCTGGCCGCCGCGGATCCGCGGATCCGCGCTGCGGTCAGCCAGGTTCCAGTCGCCGACGGAGCCGACTGGCTGCACCGGATGCGCTCCGAGCACGAGTGGCTGGCCTTCCTCGCCGCGCTGGCCGAGGATCAGCGCCAGCGCGTGCTGACCGGAAGGGGCCGCCTGGTCAGCCCCCGCGAGGAGATCATGGTGGCCACGCCGGAACGGCGCGCCACCGCGGTCAAGTCGGACGTGGACGACCGGATCCCGGCCAAGGTCCCGCTGGCCGCCGCGGCGGAGATCCTCGCCTACAGGCCGGTCGACGCGGCGGCGGGGCTGACGACCCCGCTGCTGGTCATCGGGGTGGAGGACGACGCGACCACCCCGACCGATCATGCCGTGCGGTTGTACCGGGCCGCGCGCGGTCCGCGATCGCTGATCATGCAGCGGCACGCCACCCACTACGGCGCCTACGACCAGTACTGGGAGCAAGTCACGCCCCGGATCGTGGGCTGGTTTCTTGACTACGTCAGGCCGGCCGGCCTGGTGATCAGGTCGGTCGGCCATGGCACCACGGATCATCGCGAGACAGCGGATGCAGAGACAGTGGAGGTTCTTACGTGACGATCGACCTACGGGTATCCGGCGGCCAGGTGTTCACCCCGGGCGGGCTGGCCGAAGCCGACCTGCTGGTGAGCGAGGGCACGATCGCCGGGATCGTCCGGCCCGAGGTGCCAGCCGAGGCTGTGCGGACCATCGACGCGACCGGCCAGTTCGTGCTGCCCGGGATGGTCGACGTCCACGTGCACCTGCGCGAGCCCGGGTTCACCCACAAGGAGGACATCACGACCGCGACCGCCGCTGCGGCCGCCGGGGGAGTGACCACCGTGTTCGGCATGCCGAACCTGAACCCGCCGACCACCACGGCGGAGGCGCTCGCCGACGTGCTGGTCAGCTACGCGGCCAAGTCGATCGTCGACTACAACCACAATCCGGCGGCCACCGACCCGGCCGAGGTGGAGAAGATGGCCGGGCTCGGCATCAGGGCCTACAAGATCTACATGGTGGTGGACAGCGGTCGCACCTACCCCCACCCGGCGGGAACCGGGATGCACGATCACGGGGACCTGCTGCGGGCGATGGACGAGATCGCAAGGACCGGCCTCCGGCTCATCATCCACCCGCACGACCAGGCGCTGATGGACTACTTCGAGGGCCAGTACCTGGCCAGAGGCGAGAATACGCCGCAGGCGTATGCCAAGACGCTAGCGGCCCGCGAGGGAGTGATCTGGGACACCGCGGTGGACACGGTGTTGCGGCTGGCCGAGGCGTCCGGCTGTCCGGTGCACATCGCGCACATGCAGACCCGGCGGGCGATCGACGCGGTGCGCCGGGCGAAGAGCCGCGGCATCGACGTCACCTGTGAGGTCAACCACTGGGCGCTGTTCCTCTCCCGCTGGGAGCACGTGGAGAGGCTGGGTCCGTACGCGCTGTCTTACTGGGTGCCCGACGACGCGCGGGAAGCGGTCTGGGAGGGACTGAACGACGGAACGATCGACGTCTGCTCCTCCGACCACGCGCCGCACACTAGGGAAGAGAAGGAAATCGGCTGGGAGAAGATGTGGTCCTGCCACACCGGAACTCCCGGCATCCAGCATTACTACCCGCTGCTGCTGGACGCCGTGGCCACGAACCAGATCAGCCTTGAGCGGGCGGTGGACTCGGTGGCCAGCAGGCCTGCCAGGGCGTTCGGCCTGGCCGCCACCAAGGGTTCGCTCACGCCAGGTCTCGACGCCGATTTCGTCCTCGCGGACCTGAACGCGAACTGGACCATCAGCAACGCTGACGTGCTCTCCCGCTGCGGCTGGACGCCGTACGACGGGGTGACCTCCCGGGCGCGCATCACCCAGACCTACGTACGTGGGGTGCCTGTCTACTCCGGCGGCAAGGTCACCGGGATGCCAGGACATGGTCGGCAAGCCACCGCGCAGCGGCTCGCAACGAATACAAGGATCGGTGACTGAATGAAATTCGGACTGCTGCTACCGCACTTCGGCGAGCATGCAAGCCGCGACAAGCTGCTGGTCGGCGCCAGACGCGCGGAGGAACTCGGCTTCGACTCGGTCTGGGTCAGGGATCACCTGGTCTTCGAGCCGCACGGCGAGATGGAGAAGCCCGACAGGACGTTCTACGACGCGCTGACCACGCTCACCGCGATCGGCGCCGTCACCGAGCGGATCGAGCTGGGCACCGGCTCGCTCATCCCGTTCCGGCACCCGCTGGTCACCGCGCTGATGGCGGGAACGATCACCCAGCTCGCCGGGCCGCGGCTGATCTTCGGCTTCGGGGCCGGCACTTACGACCACGAATTCGACGCGGTCGGCTGGGGGGGCAGGGACCGGGTAGAGCTGGTCCGGTCGAACGCCAAGATCCTCCGCCTGGTGGCCGCGGCCAACGACGTCAGCTATGCCGACGGCTGCTTCACGTTCAACGGCGTGACCATCGAGCCCAAGCCGGTCGGCGGGCCGGTGCCGTTCTGGTACTGCGGCGCCACTCCAAGGTCGGCGCGGCTCGCGGTGGAGTTCTGCGACGGCTGGATGCCGGGCAGGATCAGCCTGGCCACGCTGGCCAAGCGGATCGAGGCCATCCGGGCCATGGAGCAGGACCAGGGCAAGGATCCCATCACGATCGCGGTGATCCCGCCGACGTCCATCGAGGAAAGCCGCGAAGAGGCGCTCAAGCACGTCAACATCCCGGGCCTGCTGGCCTGGGCGAACAAGGCAAAGTTTGCGGTGAAGCCGCCGTCGGGCAGCTACCAGACGGTGGAAGATCTGGAGGGCCAGCTCATCGTGGGGAACCCCGCTGAAGCCGTGGAAGAGATCCGCAAGTTCGAGCGGCTAGGCGTCGAGCATCTGGTCTTCGACTTCCGGTTCAAGTTTGACCGGTGGTTCGACCAGATCGAGCTGCTGGGCGCCGAAGTCCTGCCGAAGTTCAGGTGATCTCGTGAAATTCGCCTGGTTGTGCAGCCACGAGTCCTATCAGCCGGAGGATCTCGTCGAACAGGCGGTGGCGGCGGAAGAAGTCGGATTCGACGTAGTTCTCGGCTCGGATCACTTCCACCCCTGGGTTGACGACACCTCCGCTGCCGGATTCGTCTGGTCATGGCTGGGTACAGTGGCGGCCCGGACCAGCCGGGTACAGCTCGGCACGGCCGTAACCTGCCCGCTTTTCCACTACCACCCGGCGCTTGTCGCGCAGGCGGCGGCCACGGTGGACCGGCTCTCCGGCGGGAGGCTGCTGCTGGGCGTCGGCACCGGCGAGGCCATCAACGAGCGGCCGCTCGGCTTCGAGTTTCCCGGCTACCAGGAACGGCAGGCCCGGATGAAGGAGGCGCTGGAGATCATCCACCGGCTGTTCGGCGGCGAGAAGCTCTCCTTCGAGGGGGACTACTACACCACCGAGACGGCCAGGCTCTACTCCCCGCCGGCCCACCAGGTGCCGGTGCTAATGGCTGCGGGCGGCCCCAAGTCCGCCGAGTTCGCCGGACGGTACGCCGACGGCATCATCACCAGCGTGAAGCAGCCCGAGGACACGGTGTCCAAGGTCATCGAACCGTACCGGCGCGCGGCGGACGAGTCGGGCGCGCCGGACCTGGTGCTCGCCACCCGGTGGACGGTGCTGGCCGATAACCAGGCCGACGCCTGGCGGGCGCTGTCCTCCATGCGCGGACTGCGTGCCCCCGGTCGGCTTGAGGCCGCCGATCCTGCCAACCTGCGCGCCAGGGCCGATGCCATGGACCGTGGCGAGGTGCTTGGCAGCTATACGGTGGTCAGCGACCCGGACGCTCTGGTCGAGGCATACCGGCCGCTGGTGCACGACGTCGGCGCCGACATCGTCTCCATCCAGGTAGCCTCGGCCGATCCGCTGGCAACCTTGCGGATGATCGGCGAACACGTGCTCCCCAAGCTCCGCTCGTAGCTCCATCCGAAGAAAAGGAGGTACGTTCGCGTCAGCACCCCGGCTGCCATCGCGCCTGCTAGCCGCGGCACCCGCCCTGGTGCGACGGAGCGCTGATAACCCGGTATGCTATCTGCGTTCCAGCCGGTGGCCATGAGCCATCGGGAGGGGCTTTAGCTCAGTTGGTAGAGCGCTTGCATGGCATGCAAGAGGTCAGGGGTTCGAATCCCCTAAGCTCCACAGGTTTTTCGTTTACTCGTTCGAGTAAAAAGAGACAATCAAGTGACAACGACGCTGGATTCCCGCGCCGGAGCCCATCCGAATGCAGGATGCGGGGCCGGGTCCGGGGATGCGGACAGGAACATCTGGCCAGCTCAGCGGGGTAGCAGTTACCGGGCGGTCGCCGTGACGCGCGCTGCGCGACCCTCGTCTCTTGCGTCGCGTGCAGAGGCCACCCATCTAGTCGCGCTGTTCGGAGGCCGTCACCCGACGTGACGTAGATCCCAGCGGGTCTCGCGCCGACCGCCGTATGATCGGCCATCACATCGTCGGGTGATCGTTTCGGCTGCGTCCCGAAGTGGCGGTTATGGTGCTGGGTGGCCGGGGTGCCGGGCGAGGTCCTGGCATGCCTGGCGCACCGGAACGCCCGCGCGGCTGGCGGCGGCGCGGATGTAGGCGACCGCCGCGAGCAGGGCGTACTGCCAGAAGTCGTCGGTCTGCCACCAGGCGGCTTCGTCAAGCAGATCCGGTTCGGCGCCGCCGTGGAGGGCTGCCGCGGCCAGCACTGCGTACTGGAGCTTCGCGTTCTGCCGCCCGCGGACGGCGGGCTCGGGCAGGAACCGCTCGCGCAGTCCCTCCAGAGCCAGTGGGTCAGCCCGGCTGGCCCCGCACCCAGCCAGCGCGTCTGCGGCGAGGTGGAGAAACACTTCGCCGGGGAAGGTGTTGTTCCGCGGGTGCAACGGCGCAAGCTCCGTGACGAGTTCGAAGATGTTACGGTCACGGGCGAGCCCGTCGAGCAGGACACGACGTGCGGTCACGGTGTCCTCATCGGTTGGCTGCTTCCTTGCGGGCATATCACGACGGTAGGGCAGAACCTTCGATCGCCGCGCGGCCTTGCGGCCGATCGTCGGAGCCATGCGAGCCAGCAAGGCCAGCTAGAGAAGAGAACGACCTGAACCCGGCCCCGGTCTGGAACGGACCTGCGCAGCGTGGTCACTCCGCCCTCCTGCCGACAGCGCAGAGCTGGTCGAATCTGCGCGGTGAGACGAGGCAGGCCAAGATGTTCAAGTCCGGCTCGGTCGCTTCGCGCGTTGATGGTCACCGGGCCGGGTCGGCTGGCCGGCTCAGCTGTCGGTGTCCTGCCGGCGCAGCTCGGTTTCGAGCAGATCCATGGCCTTGAGGAAGGCTTCCTGCTCGCCGGGGGTGAGCTTGTCCAGGACGCGGGCCAGTGGTTTGGCGGCGCCATCGAGCCAGCGGCTGATCAGGGTTGCCTGGCCCGGGATGACCTGGACGATCGTGCGCCGCCGGTCGGCTGGGTCGGGGCGCCGTTCGACCAGGCCTGCGCGGTCAAGGTCAGCGAGCACGCCGCTGACCGTGGGGAGGGTCAGGTCCAGCCGGAAAGCCAAGTCCCCGACGGTGAGCGGGCCGCTGCGGATCTGCTCGAGTGCGGCGACGTGCCGCGGGCTCAGCGGGGAGGGTACTGGCGCGGGCGCGGCACGATCCTGCCAGCGCCGCATTCCCCTGGTCACGCGGGGAAACAGCTGCATTAGGCGCAGGCACAACGCAGAGTGCTCGGAGCCGCCCGCCTGGTCTGCCATGGCCCCGCCTTCGTGCCGCGCCGTCCCGCCTTGACTGCCTGAACCCGAATATATACGCTTCTGCTATCAAAACTATTTTTATTTAGCAACAAAATTTACGGAGGACGGTATGACAGCGCAGGGACAGTCGGCCACCTCAGCGCTGCAGGCACTGGTCCAGGACGGTACGCTGGCTGGGTCCTGGATCCTGGACCCGGCCAGATCCGAGGTCCTGCTGGAGAGCAGGCACACCTGGGGGCTGCGCCCGGTTCACGGCGTCTTCCGCCAGGTCACCGGCAACGGCACGGTGACCTCGGCCGGCCAGGTCACCGGCACCCTCACTGCCGTTGCCGGGTCGATCGACACGAAGAACAAGATGCGCGACAAGGACCTGCGGTCGGCCAAGATCTTCGACATCGCCAACTACCCGGACATCACCTGCACCGTCGATGGCATGCAGCCTGTCGGCGAGGGCGTCCGGGTAACCGGCAGCCTGACCGCCCACGGCCGCACCCGTCCGCTCGCCTTCGACGCGAAGGTCTCCGCCGCCGCAGGCGAGGTACGACTCGACGCCGAGGTCCCGGTCAACCGGGCGGACTTCGGCCTGACATACAGTCCGCTGCGCATGGCGTCGCTGCACAACACCATCACCGTCCACGCCGTATTCACCCGCCAATAAGCCCCCCGGCGCGGCAAGCTGGCCCGGGGCAGACCCGTTCGCTTCCGGCCGGCACGCCCGATACGCTCGCTGACGCGCATCCTCGTGCGCGCCAGCGACGAAGCAGGCGCGCCGCCGCCGCACCCTGGGCCGCGACTTCTGGCTGTATTTCAGTGGTCAGCTGATCTCCCAGGTGGGCAGCTCCTTCACCCTTTTCGCATTGCCGCTGCTTGTCTTCAAGCTCACCCACTCGGCTACCAATCTGGCGCTGACCACCGCCGCCAACTTCGTGCCTTACCTGCTGTTCGGGCTGGTGCTTGGTGCGCTGGCCGACCGCGTCAACCGCAAGCGGATGATGCTGCTGACGGACTTGGGCCGCGCCGCGGTGATCGTCGTGCTGCCCGTGCTGGCCCTGTCCGGCGCGCTTCGGGTGGAGGATATCTACGCCGTCGCCTTCGTCCAGTCCACGCTGGGGATCTTGTTCAACTGCGGTGAGTTCGCGGCGATCCCCAGCCTGGTTGGCCGCGACGACCTGGTTGCCGCCAACGGGCGGATCATGGCCACCAACTCGGCGGGCCAGATCCTCGGGCCGATTCTCGCCGGAGTGCTGGTTACCGTCATGTCGCCGGCCGACCTGCTGTTCTTCGACGCGGCCAGCTTCGTTGTCTCGGCCGTGTCGCTGGCTGCCATCCGGCGCAGCTTCAACGCGGCCGGCCGGCCGGGCCCGGCCAGCGCTGGTGTGGCCAGCCTGCTCCGGGACGTCCGGGCCGGCCTGCACTACGTCTGGTCGCAGCCGGTGCTCCGCAGCATCTCCCTGATGATGGCCCTGATCAACTTCGTCGCGAGCACCGAAAGCAGCCAGCTGGTCCTGTTCGCCAAGCGCGTGCTTGATGCCAGCGACAGCGAGGTAGCCCTGCTGTTCGCGGCAGGCGCGGCGGGCGTGGTGGTCGTCAGCATCTCGGCGGGCCCGATTCGCCGTCGGCTGAGCTTCGCCGTCACCGCGCTCGGCGCCCTTGTCATCAGCGGGCTGGCGGTCACCGCGATGGCGCTGATCGGCTCATACCCGGCCGCGCTCGTCCTGTGGGCCGCGTCGTCCGGGTTCGGGCTCCTGCTGAACATCAACACCGCGGCGCTGCGTCAGGCCATCGTCCCCGATGAGATGTACGGCCGCGTCGTCAGCATTGCCCAGGTGCTGGCCTGGTCGGCCATTCCGCTCGGCGCGCTTGCCGGCGCGGCCGCCATCCAGCTGTCCGGCAGCGCCGCCGGCGTCTACGCCGCGACCGGGGTGCTGACAGCCCTGATCGCGCTGTCGTTCGCCATGTCCCCGGTGGCACACGGCGACCGCTATCTGGCCACGGCGGCTGGCACCGCGCCAGCAGGCGAAGCCACCGTCGCAAAGAGCGCCTAGGAGCCGTCGGGGAGCGGGGCTTGACTCCCGCCCGCGTCAGGCGCATTATCCTACTCATGGTAGATACGCCTATCAGGGATAGGAAAACCGAACGTCGTGAGGCGACGAAGGCCGAGATCCTCGACACGGCCTGGGACCTGGTTCGCGAGCAGGGCCTGGGCGGGCTGAACCTGCGGGACCTCGCCGCGCGGATCGGCATGCGGGCCCCGTCCCTGTATGAGTACTTCGCCTCCAAGCACGCCATCTACGACGCCATGTTTGTCCAGGGGTACCGCCAGTTCGCCGCGGTCATGGCCGAGACCGAGGAACTGGCAGGCGAAGACGGGCTGCGGGCCGGGGCCCACCACGCGATGGCGTTCATGGTCGAGGATCCCGCGCGGTACCAGCTGCTGTTCCACCGGACCATCCCCGGGTTCACGCCCAGCCCGCAGTCCTACGCGGTGTCGGTCCAGCAGCTGGAGGGCACCCGGGCCTGGTTCAGCCGCAACGGCTTTGCCTCCCCGGCGGCGCTGGACCTGTTCACCTCGCTGATCGTCGGGCTGGCCGGCCAGCAGATCGCCAATGACCCCGGCGGCGACCACTGGGTCCGCCTGGTAGACGCCGCCGTTGACATGTTCCTCACCCACTTCAAGGCACCCGGCCCGGACACCACCGCCGGCCCGATGCGCGAGAGGAAACGATCATGACCCTGACCACGACCGCGGTGCGCGATATCCCGCCGATCCGCCACGACGAGGCGATGGACCTGGCCGCCGCCGAGTATGAACGCTTCAGCGCGCTGCTGCACGGCCTGGCGCCTGGCGACTGGGAAACTCCGACCGTATGCGACCAGTGGGACGTGCGCGCTGTCGCCGCCCACGTGCTGGGCGCCGCAGAAGCCTGCGCTTCGATCGGTGAGAACGTCCACCAGATGAGGCTGGGCCGCCGGGTGCAGCGCCAGCTCGGCCTCGGGCACATCGTGCACGGCGCCAACGAGGTCCAGGTCCGCGAACGGGCCGCCCTCGACCCAGCTGGGCTGATCGACCGGTGGGACCGCGCCGTCCCGCGCGCCCTGCGCGGCCGCCGCCGGTTCCCGCCGTTCCTGCGCCCGGTGCGCATCGGCTTCGAGGCCCCGCTTGGCAGGCGCCCGCTGGGCTACCTGATGGACATCGTCTACACCCGCGACGTGTGGATGCACCGCGTCGACATCTGCCGCGCCACCGGCCGCCAGCCCGTCCTCACCGCCGAACACGACGGCCGGATCATCGCCGACATGGTCGCCGACTGGGCCGCCACCCACCACCAGGCGTTCACGGTTCACCTGACCGGGCCCGCCGGCGGCAGCTACACCCGCGGCAGCGACGGCGCGACACTCGACATCGACGCCACCGACTGGGCCTGGGCCGTCTCCGGCCGCGCCCGCGGCAGCGGCCTGCTCGCCAACCCCCTTCCGCTGTGAACCGCGACATGCAGACCAGGGGGGCCCGATCGTAATCGTCTCCGGTGCTGTGTCGGCAAGGCGACAGGGAGGCTGTCCTCCAGGTGACTGACCGCTAGCCGCTTGTCCGGCGATGCTGGGGCTGCCGGTCGATACCGGACACCACACCGCCGGAAACGGAGAAGACAATGAACGACTACCTCGCCAGCGAGCTGATCGCCCAGCGCCAGGCCGCTCTCGCCGTCGGCCTCACCCACCGCGCCCAGCTCAAGGGTGCCCGCGCCGCGCGCAAGGCCAGGGCCGCGGCCCAGGATCGGCCGACCCGTACCCGCCGGCTGCCCTTCGGCCGGCCCGCGCATGCAGGTGCCTGAGCACCCCGAACCTGCACGGTCGCTCCAGCCGGCAGGAAGCTTCCCGCCGAGTCGGCAGACGGTCGCGGGCGCGCGCCCGGAGACGGTCACGATTCAAAGGTGGGGGCAGTTCTGCGACCGTGGCGGACCGGCGGGTACTCGGGGAGAATTGCGGTGTGCCAGCTGAGGAGCGCAAGCTCGCGACGGTCCTGTTCGCGGATCTGGTCGGCTCGACCGAACTGGCGGGCGACCAGGATCCCGAGCGGGTCCGGGCTATGCTCGACCGGTTCTACGACGCGATGGCAGCGGAGGTCGAGCAGGCCGGGGGGACGGTCGAGAAGTTCGCCGGCGACGCGGTGATGGCGGCCTTCGGGGCGCCGCTCGCACACGAGGATGACGCCGAGCGGGCGCTGCACGTGGCGCTGGGGATGAAGCGGCGGCTGGCGGAGCTGTTCAGCGGCCGGCTGGCACTGCGCATCGGCGTGAACACCGGCGAGGTGGTGGTGGGCCAGCCCCGGGAGGGCAGTTCGTTCGTCACCGGCGATGCGGTCAACGTGTGCGCGCGGCTGGAGCAGGCGGCCGCACCGGGGGAGATCCTGGTGGGCGAGCGGACGGTCGCGGCCGCGCGGGGGGCGTTCGAGTTCGGCGGGCCGACGACGGTCCAGGCCAAGGGCAAGCCCGGGGGCGTGGCCTGCCGCAGTCTGGTGCGCGCGCTGTCGATGACGCGCCCGCGCGGTCTTGGCGCACTTGGAGAGCTGCCGCCGGTATTCGTCGGCCGCGTCCGCGAACTGGCGCAACTGCAGCAAGCCTACCGCCAGGTGGTCGCTAGCGGCAGGCCGCGTCTGGTCAGCGTGGTTGGTGACGCCGGGGTCGGCAAAACGCGGCTGGTTCGTGAGTTCTGGCGGTGGCTTGGCGGGCAGCCGCACCGGCCGCTGCTGCGCAGCGGCCGGTGCCTGTCCTACGGCCACGGGATCACGTACTGGCCGCTCGGTGAAGTGCTGAAGGAGCACCTTGGGATTCTGGACAGCGATCCGCCGGAGGTCGCCGCCGGCCGGGTGGCTGGCCGCGACGGGCTCGGCTTCACCCTCGGCCTGGCGCCGCCGCCCGGCATGCACCCGCTGACCGTGCGCGACCGGCTGCGCACGGCGTGGGTCGCCTTCCTGCGAGAGCTGGCCGGCGAGCGCCCGGTGGCGGTGCTCGTCGAAGACCTGCATTGGGCCGGCGACGAGCTGTGTGACCTGCTGGCGATGCTTGCCGAGCGGGTGGCCGGCCCGCTGCTGCTCATCGTGACCGCGCGGCCCGAGCTGCTTGATCAGCGGCCGGGCTGGGCCCTGCAGGCCGGGACCGAACTGGTGCGGCTGGAGGCGCTGCCGGAAGCGGACACGGACGAGCTGGCCCAGGCGCTGCTGGGCAGCGGCTGCCCCGCCCCGTTCCGCGGGCTGGTCGCGGAACGGGCCGAGGGGAACCCGTTCTTCGCCGAGGAACTGATCGCCACGCTGGCGGACCGGGGGGTGATCGCCCGCCGGAACGGCGGCTGGTCGTTCGGCGAGCTCCCGCCCGGTTTCCTGGTGCCGGACACCGTCCAGGCCGTGCTCGCCGCGCGCATCGACTTGCTTCCCCAGCCAGGGAAGGCGGCGCTGCAGACGGCCGCGCTGATCGGGCGGGTGTTCTGGAGCGATCCGGTCTGCGAGCTGGTCGAGGGCGCGGATCCGGAGTTCGGCCTGCTCCAGGAGCGGGCCTTCGTGCTCCCGCACACCCAGTCATCGATCGAGGGGCAGCGGGAGTGGCTGATCAAGCACGCGCTGACCCGGGAGGTCGCCTACGCCAGCCTGCTCAAGGCCAGGCGGGCGCGGCTGCACGCCGACTTCGCCGAGTGGCTGGAGCGCAACAGCACGGGAGAGGCCGAACATGCGCCGCTGCTCGCGCACCACTACGCCGCGGCGATCGTTCCTGAAGACCTCGACCTGGCCTGGGCGGGCCGGGAAGAGCAGGCCGAGGTGCTGCGCGCCAAGGCGGTGCTGTGGTCGCGGCGGGCCGCGGACCTGGCCATCGGCCGCTATGAGATCGACGATGGCCTGGACCTGTTCCGCCGCGCCCTGCGCCTGGAAGACGACCCGCGGGAGCAGGCCGACATCTGGCAGCGCATCGGCCAGGCCTGCGCCCTCAAATACGACGGCCAGGGCTTTTACGACGCCATGCAGAAGGCGCTCGAGATCACCGGGCCCTCCGCCGAGATCTACGCCGACCTCGCCCTGCAGACGTCCCTCCGGGCCGGGATGTGGGTCCAGCAGCCGGACACGACCCTCGTCGATGGGTGGATTCAGCAGGCCCGGGAACTCGCCGAGGAGGGCTCGCTCACCCGGGCCCGCGCGCTCGCCGCGCTGGCCATGAACACCGACGACGAAGCCGTAGCCCGTTCGGCGCTGGCCATCGCCGAACGGCTGGGCGACGCCGAGCTTCGCTGCACAATGCTGCACACCATCGCCTACGGTGCCCTCCTGGCCGGGGACTTCGACCGGGCCCGCACCTTGGCGGATGACGTGATGGCGCTGCTGCCCGGGCTGCCCAATCCCGACGTCTGCTCGACGGCGCTCATGTCCAACGTCTTCGTGTACCTGAAGGCCGGCCACCTCGATCAGGCGGGGGTGGCCAGCGCGCAGGCCATCGAGGCCGCGGCCGGCCTGACCCCGCATCACCGCGTGCACGGCACGGGCTGGCAGCTCATCCTGGCCAGCGTGACCGGGCGCTGGGCGGAGGTGCGGGCCGTGGCGGGGGAGGCGGAACGGGTGGTCGACGCCAACGTGGCGGCGGGTACCCCCTGCTGCCTGGACGTCTCCATCCTGCTGAACTGCGCGGCCGGCTGCGCGCGGGCAGGCGATGAGGACGAGGCCCGCCGGCTTGAGGCGAAGGCGGACGGACTCGGCATGACAGGCGGCCGGTGGTACCAGGGCTGGTTCGAGCCGCCCAGGATCCGCCTTGCCCTGGCCCGGCACCAGACCGGCAAGCTCGCCGAACTCGCCCCCGCCGACTTCGACTGGGAGTGGGAGCCGGTGTCGACCTTCCTGGACGCGCTCGCCGCGCTCGGCGACCGCGAGCGCATCGAGGCGGAAGCGCCGAAATGGCTGCGGGAGGGCACCTTCGCCGAGCCGTTCGCGCTCCGCGCGCTCGGCATCGCCCGCGGCGACCGGGCCCTCCTCGGACGGGCACTGGAGCGGTTCGACGCCATGGACCTCACCTGGCACGCGGAACAAACCAGGCACCTGCTGCGCGGTCGCCCCGAGTCCGCGACATAGGACTCCCGGCTGCTATTCCGCCCGCGCT
>JASHPP010000170.1 GCA_030038035.1 Trebonia sp. | reverse complement strand
GCCCGCCAGCGCGAGCACCGAGCGCTCGGGCAGCGGCCCGTGGCCGCGCACCGCGCCGGACAGCGACGGGCCTGGCACGTACGCGGTCGCCAGCCAGGGCACCGGCCCGTCCGCGTCGGCGTCCGCCACCAGCGCGGTGTACAGGCCGTTCACGCTGCGGGCGGCGGCGACCTCGCGCCGGAACCTGTACCGGAATTCGGGGTCCGCGGCCAGCTCGGCGCGGATGACCTTGACCGCCACCGCCCGGCCGCCGGCGGACCGGCCCAGGTACACCTCGCCCATCCCGCCACCGCCAAGCCGCCCGGTCAGCCGGTACGGCCCCATCTGCCGTGGGTCCTGCGGGCGCAGTTCTTCTATCACGGGAAACCCGCCTAGGTAATTTCCGCTCAGGACGCGATGTAAGAGCATTTATACAGAACGGTCCCCGGCGTCTGCTTGCCGGCATGCCGCATCCCTAGCGTGGGAGGGCAATCACGGCCGGTGTGCGCGCGCCAGGCCACTCCCTCGCAAAAGGGCGTCGATTAACGTATCGTTACGACCCCGCGGTGCCCGGGGAAATCCCGGTACGGTAGCCATGCACGCAGCCGGGGCGGCTCGCCCCGGGGGGAGGAGGGCGGGCGCCCGCGACTGGCGCGCCCGGCCCAGGTGATAAGGAGAAAACAGCCGGCCATGGCAGCCACGCTGCACGAGATGTTGCTAGCACCCGAGATCGAACCCCAGGTAATCCTCGATTGCGAAGCGCTGATAAATCACGAAATTTCGGATATGTCCGGCGTCTCGGGGACGGCGGTCAAGCTTGCCTACAAAACCGTGCGCACCTTCTCCGCGGACCACATCCACTACATGGTCTCGACGCTGCTCCCCGGCATGGCCGACCAGCTTCAGCCCTACTGGGCGGACTTCAACGCCGGCGGCGGCGGCTCGTTCGGCGACTACCTCGTCAAGCGCGAGGACGAGGTCAGTGAGTCGCTGCTGTCGATCACCGACGAGCGTGGCCGGAACTCGCAGCGGCCCGTGATCGTGAAGGCCTACAACACCGTGCGCGGGGGTGCCTCCAAGCACGTGAAGGCTGCTCTCCCGCAGGTCGGAGCGCTGGTGGAGAAGTACGCCTGATTCCTTTGAGCGAACGCGACCGGGTACGCCATCGCGGCGAAGGCGGCCGCCTCGATCGGGACCGCACGGGCCGCGAGTCAACGGGCGGCTGCCGGTATCGGGACCTCAAGCGCGAGCACCGGGTACCCGGGCAGGTCGACGCGGCGCACGAGCACCAGGATCGCGTCGCTGCCGAGCGGGCCCGCGGCGACCGCGAACACCTCGATGTTCGTGCCGCGGCCTCCCTTGGTCCCGATCGCCAGGTGAACCTGCGCCACCGTGGCGCCGCCGCGCACGCGCACGACGCGGAGCAGGACGCCGCCCGAGGGGGACGCCATCACCACCGCCGCCAGGCCGCCGCTGACGCCTGCGTAGCCGTCATCGACGTACGGCGGGCTGTCCCCTTCGTTCCGCCCGGTCAGCAGGACGGGCATCGTGTGGGCGCCCGTGCTGTCGTCGCGGCACTCGAGCCCGACGTTGACCACCTCGCAGACCGCTCCCGCGGTCAGCGCGAACGTCTCAAGCTGGCCGCCGAGCTCGGTCCAGCGCGGCTGCCCGGTCGCCGCGTCAAGCGCGAGCACGGTGCTCTCCTCGTCGTCCGGGCCGAGCGCGACCGGCCACGCGTAGGGGCGCGGCAGCCGGCTGGCGAACTCCTGGCCCGCCGGAGGAGACCCGACCTCCCCGGTGAGCAGCAGCAGGTCGCCGTCGCCCGCCGCCGCGGTGACCGCCAGCGACTGGCTGGCGTCCGCGCCAACGGACGGCGACCGCCACGTCCACAGCGCCTTTCCCGTCGCGGGGTCGAGGCGCTGCACGACGACGCGCGACCCGCAGTTGAACGAGACGGCGGCGAGCGCGCCGTCCGCCGCCAGGCCAAGCCCGGAACCGGTCAGCGGGCCGGCCATGTTCCACGGCGGGCAGTCCGCCGGCCGCGGGTCGCGCCAGGCCACCGCCCCGGTCGCGGCGACCCGCGCCGTCACCGTCTCGGCCGGATCCCCGGTCAGCACGAACGTCCCCGACACCGCGATCTGCGGAGACTGGTAGTCGCCGGCGATCGGAACCGCCCATAGCCTCGCGCCGGTCGCGAGGTCCAGGGCGACGTACTCGGAGACGACCGGGTACACCATCGCGGGAGCGCGCCCGACCTCGTGGCCGGCCTCGACGATGACGACGTTCCCGGCCGGCACCAGGCCGAGGATGTCCGGCAGCGACGCGGGCATGGCCGCCGTCCAGGCGGGCGCGCCCGTCGCGGCGCCTATCGCCTCGACTTCGTCTCCGTTGGCTTGCCAGTGGACGCCGAGCAGCAGCCGGCCCGCGAACGCGAAGTCACCCCACGGCGCGCCCTGCCAGAGGGTGCGCACACCGCCGCCCGCGGCCGTCTGTGTGCTCTCCGGCCCAGGCCCGGCCGGGGTGGTCACGGCGGCGGCGGAGGAGGCTGTCGTAGACGGCGCTGCGGGCTGCACCGGGCCGCAGCCCGCCAGCGCCATGACGGCCCCGGCGAGGAGAGTGCCCACCGCAGCACCCCCGTGCCGGACGACCGTCATGCTCCTTGGACGCGGCAACGGCTCTGATGGTTCCCGCCGATCTGCTGCGGCCGGGCGGCCGGGCCGCCAGCGATAATGACCTGATGCGGATCGTGTCAGGCTCGCGGCTTGGTGCTGTGCTCAGCGCGCTGCCCGGCGCTCCCCGGGTGGTGGCCGGCGGGAACTTCGCCACCCCGTGGCATGCGCTGGCCGTGCTCGACACGGCGGTTGCCGAGTACCGGCTGTTCATGCTGAACGCCCAGCCGGGCGTCCCTGACCGGGAAGGGGTCGTCCTCGAGTCGCCGTTCATCGGTCCCGGCATGCGGGGCCTCCCGCGCCTGCTGTACTTTCCCTGCCGCCTGTCGCTGGTGCCGGTCATGCTGGCGGGCACCCTGCCGCCCGACGTCGTCCTCGTGCAGACGTCGCCCCCGGCGGACGGAACGGTATCGCTCGGCACCGAGGTGAACGTGCTGCCGGCGGCGATCGAGGCCGCCCGCGCCCGCGGTGGGCTGGTCATCGCGCAGGTCAGCAGCCACGTGCCCTACGCCTACGGGGACGCTGTCGTCTCGGTCGGCGACATCGATTACGGGATCGAGGCCGACGTCCCGCTGCCGTCGCCGCGGCCGCGGCCGCCGCTTGCGGCGTCGGCGGCCATCGGTGACCGGGTGGCCGCCCTGGTGCCCGATGGCGCGGCGCTGCAACTGGGGATCGGCGCGGTTCCCGATGCCGTGCTCGCCGCGCTCACTACCCGGCGCGGGCTGACCGTGTGGTCGGAGATGTTCAGCGACGGCGTGCTCGGCCTGGCGAAGGCCGGCGCGCTGGAAGCAGGCCAGCCGGTCATCGCGTCGTTCGCGTTCGGCAGCGCGGAGCTGTACGGCTGGATGGACCGCAATCCGGGCATCCGCATGCTGCGCACCGAGACGACCAACGACCCGGCGCGAATCGCCCGCCACGCGCGGATGACCTCGGTCAACAGCGCGCTGCAGGTGGACCTGTTCGCGCAGGCCAACGCCAGCCGTGTGCACGGGCTGATCTACTCCGGGTTCGGCGGGCAGACCGACTTCGTGGTCGGCGCGCTGCACTCCCCCGGCGGCAAGGCGATCATCGCCCTGCCCTCCTGGCATCCGAAGGCCGGGGTGTCCACCGTGGTCCCCAGGCTTGCCGGGCCGGTGACCTCGTTCCAGCACAGCTTCATCGTCAGCGACCAGGGAACCGCGACCGTGTGGGGCCACGACGCCTCGGCACAGGCCGAGGCGATCATCACGTCGGTGGCGCACCCGGCGGCCAGGGACGAGTTGCGCGAGGCGGGCCGCGACCTCGGGTTCAGCCTCGGCTGACCGCCCGACCGGCCCTGCCGGCGGCCGCAGACCCCGCCGAAGGGCCCTGATCACCGGGACTTCCGTCCATGGCACGCGCGCAAGCGGCAGCCGACCTTTATGTGCAGGCCACACGATCGCGGACTTTCGAATGGGGCACCCGCATGACTACGACACGCCAGCCCGTACCAGGAACAACGCTCTTCGACGGCGACCAGGCCCGGAAGGGCTACGCGCTGAACAAGATGTGCATGTCGTTCAACGACGCCGCCAACCGGGCGGAGTTCGCCGCGGACGAGGACGCGTACTGCGCGCGCTACGGGCTCAGCACGCAGCAGCGCGAGGCGGTCAGGCACAGGAACGTGCTCGAGCTGATCGCCGCGGGCGGCAACATCTACTACCTGGCGAAGTTCGCCGGCATCTTCGGCCTTGACGTCCAGGACATCGGCGCCCAGCAGACCGGGGTCTCCAAGGAGGAATTCAAGGCACGGCTCGTCGCGGAAGGACGATAGGAAATGGCGAAGATAATCGGCTGCGTTACGACCTCGCACGTCCCGGCTATTGCCCGGGCCATAGCCAAGGGCCAGCAGGAAGACCCGTACTGGAAAGAGTGGTTCGACGGGTTCAAGCCGGTGCACCGGTGGCTGGCGCAGGCGAGGCCGGACGTCGCCGTGATCGTCTACAACGACCACGGGCTGAACTTCTTCCTCGACAAGCTGCCGACGTTCGCGATTGGCGCGGCGACCGAATACCAGAGCGCCGACGAGGGCTGGAACATCCCGACGGTGCTGCCGTTCAGGGGCGACCCGCAGCTGTCGTGGCACGTGATCAACTCCGTCGTCGCCGAGGGCTTCGACATCACGATGTGCCAGGAGATGCTGGTGGATCACGCCCTCTGCAATCCGATGGCGCTGCTGTGGCCAGGCGGCAAGGAGTGGCCGGTGCGCATAGTCCCGGTCGAGATCAACACCGTCCAGTTCCCGCTGCCGTCGGCGGCGCGCTGCTACCGGCTCGGCGAGGCGCTTGGCCGGGCCATCGCCTCCTACCCCGAGGACTTGCGCGTCCTGGTCATGGGAACCGGCGGGCTCTCCCACCAGCTGGACGGCGAGCGTGCCGGGTTCATCAACAAGGCCTTCGACCAGAAGTTCATGGCCAGCCTCACCGCGGACCCGACCTGGGTGACCAGGTACTCGACGATCGAGCTCGTGGAGCAGACCGGCAGCCAGGGCATCGAGCTGCTGCTGTGGCTCACCGCCAGGGCCGCCCTGGGCGCCGGCGCCAGGGCGATCACGGCCAATTACCACATACCGATCTCCAACACCGCGGCCGGGATGATGCTGCTTGAGCCGGCGGCATGACCGCGTAGGGCTTGCCTAAGCGCCCGGCCGCACGGGAGACTTTGGGAAACATATCCCACTTCAGTGCAGAGGTGATACTGGGCGTGGCCGCACAGGACAAGCCGAGGATTTTCCCTGTTGACGATTTCGTCCGGGAGGAGCTTTATCCCGGGTACAAGCCGGCGTTCGGCAGCCAGCCTTTCGTGGCCGGCCCGGTGCGGCCGTTCGGCAAGGCGGACAACGCCCGTTACTGGCTGCGTGACTCGCTGCATTTCAGCGAGGGGATGGTGCCCGCCAGCATCGCCACTCTCGACGACGCCCAGACCTGGGGCGCGCAGCTGGGCGCGGAGATCGTCGGGGTGCCGCCGACCCGGGGGTCGGTGAACCGGCTCGCGGGCACGCACGTCTACATCGGCACGATCGATGTCGACACCGACTGGCAGATCCAGTCCCGGGCCGCGCGGTTCGGTGCGTACGTCGGGCCGGTGCTGCAGAACTTCGACAGCTACTGGGCCATGCGGGCAGGCGAGCTGCAGTCGGCCTACGACTACCTGGACAACCTGGACCTCGCCTCGATGGACCCGGGCCAGCTGTGGACGGCGGTGAAGGACGCGTACGCGTTCCACCGCAGGGCGTGGTTCATCCACTTCGAGGTGATGTACGTCCTGACGGCGAACTATCTGGCCTTCTACGCGCTGGCCGAGGAGATCGGGCTGGAAGGCTCGATGGTCTCCGCGTTCCTGTCCGGCCAGCAGACCTTCTACAGCAAGACGGACGAGGAGCTGTGGCGGCTGGCCGGGCGCGCCCGCGAGCTTGACGTCGCCGGGCCGCTGCTGCACGCCGCGCCGACCGACATGAAGGCCCGGGTTGAAGCGCTCCCGCACGGGCGCACCTGGTGGAACGACTTCGCGGGGTTCCTGTCCGCCTACGGTCAGCGGACCGAGGAGACCTGCCGGGTCGACACGCCGTCCTGGATCGAGGACCCGTCACCCGCGCTGTACGCCATCGGGACCTTCTTGTCCAAGCCGACCGGGTTCGACTTCCACGCGGCGCGCCAGCAGGCGATAGCCGAGCGGGACGAGCAGATCGAGGCGGCGCGGCGCGCCATCAACGGGTCGGACCTGCAGCGCTTCAACGAGGCGCTCGCCAGCAACCTGGCGGCCAACTTCGCCTGGTGGAACGAGGAGCACAACTACCTGATCGACCGGCGGGCGGCGATCCCGGTCCGCCGGGCCAGCCTCGAGCTGGGCAGGCGCCTTGCGGCCGACGGCACGATCGACCAGCCAGACGACGTTTTCTTCCTGTTCAAGCCCGAGCTGTTCGCGGTCATGGAGGGCGGTGACGAACGCTGGCCGGAGCTGGCAGCGAAGATCCCCGACCGGCGCGCGTTCTTCGAGCACTGGAAGCACCGCGGTCCCGAGCTGCCGACCATGCTCGGCACGATTCCCGACACGGTGCCCGACCCGATCATGATCGAGGTCTTCGGCCTGTCCGGGCATTTCCTGCAGACGCTCAGGGACGGGACGGAAGGCGCCACCGAGCTGCGCGGCTTCCCCGCCGCCAAGGGCGTGGCCGAGGGCACCGCCCGGGTGATCACGACCGTGGCGGACATCAGCCAGGTACAGCCGGGCGACATCCTCGTCTGCGGCGGCACGACGACCGAGTGGACCCCCGTCTTCGGCATCATCAAGGCCTGCGTGTGCGACACCGGAGGCAGCCTGACGCACGCGGCGATCGTCAGCCGCGAATACGGCATCCCCTGCGTGGTCGGCACGGCGAAAGCCACGCAGGCCATCAAGACCGGCGACCGCGTCCGGGTGGACGGCCGGGCGGGCACGGTCCAGGTCTTCCCGGCGATCCCGTGACCCCAGTCCTCGACCTCGGCGAGATCCGGATCACCGACATCCCCCGGGTGGGGCCGAAGATGGCACGGCTAGGCCAGCTGGCGTCCGCCGGCTGGCCTGTGCCCGACGGATACGCGGTGCCGGTGGAGGCGCTCGACGGCTGGCTGTCCGCCGCGACCAGGGCCGAGCTGGCGCGGCTGTTCGCGGGCCAGGAGCACGACCCGGCCACGCTCCAGCGGCTTTCTGAGCGGGCGCAGGCCCTCATCCTCGAACAGGAACTGCCTGGGTGGCTGGAGGACGCGGTCCGGCTGGCCCATGAGCGGCTGCGGCAGCGCACGGGCCTGGGAGCCGGGCTGCGGGTCGCGGTGCGGTCGAGCGCCGTCGGCGAGGACGGGGGCAGCGCCAGCTTCGCCGGCCAGTTTGGCACGTACCTCGGCATCAGCGAGGTCGCCGACGTGCTGCACCACATCAGGAAGTGCTGGGCAAGCGGGTACACCCCGCACGCCCTGGAGTACCGCCGTCAGATAGGCAAGAGCCCACTGCACTCCCATGACCTCGCGGTCGGCGTCCTGCAACTGATCGACGTGCGGTCCGCCGGCGTCGTGTTCACGCTGGACCCCGTCACCGGGGACCGCGGCCGACTGGTTGTCGAGGCCAACTGGGGGTTCGGCGAGAGCGTCGTATCCGGGCAGGTGACGCCCGACCACTGGGAAGTCGACCGGGCGAGCGGCCAGATCATCACGCGACGCGTGGGCGCCAAGCACGAGTGGTCAGTCTTCGAGCCGGCGGCCGGGCGGGTGGTGTTCTCGCCGCTGCCCGCCGGGCTCGCCGGGCAGCCCTGCCTCGACGATGACGAGGTGCGCTACCTGTGCGAGAAGGCGGCCGAGATCGAGCGGCACGAGGGTGTCCCGCAGGACGTCGAGTGGGCGATCGCCCGCGACAGGTCCTTGCCGGGCAGCGTGTTCTTCCTCCAGCACCGCCCGGAGACCACGTGGCTCACGCCAGCCGGGGAGGGCGAGCCGCCGGAGGCGGCGCCCGCGCCACCCGCGCCGCCCGCGGCCCCCGCGGCCGCTGCCAAGCCGTTCGACCCGGTCCAGTACGCGCTGCGCAACGTGTTCAAGGTTCCCGGCGCGTGACCGTTCGGGACACCGCGCAAGCGGCGGCGCGCGCGGGCGGCGCGGTGCTCATGGCGCGACAGCGCGGCGGGGACCTGGAGATCGCCTACAAGGACGCGCGGGCCAACCTGGTCACGGTCGCGGACCGCGAGTCCCAGCAGGCGGTCACCGAGGTCATCAGGCGCGCGTTCCCCGACCACGCGGTCGTCGGGGAGGAGGGCACCACGGGGAACCCCGACACCGAGCACGTCTGGTACGTCGACCCGCTCGACGGGACCACGAACTACGCGCACGGCGTGCCCTTCTACTGCGTGTCGGTCGCGTTGCGCAGCCGTGGCCGGACGGTGGCCGGGGCAGTCTACGACCCGGCGCACGACGAGATGTTCGCGGCCGAACTCGACGGCGGCGCCACCCGCGACGGGCACGCGCTTCGCGTCTCGGCCGTCACCCGGCTCGACCGCGCGCTCGTCGTCGCACAGGCTCAGTCGGTCGACGCCGGGCAGATCCGCGCCTACGCGGCCCTCGTGGAGCGGCTGATGCACGTGGCCGGCGGAGTCCGTTCCTTCGGCTCCCCCGCGCTGGTGCTGTGCGCCATCGCGGCGGGCAGGCTCGAAGCCTACTGCGAGTACGCGATGGACGCCTGGGACGTCGCCGCGGGCCAGCTGATCCTCCAGGAAGCAGGCGGCACGCTGACCCTGTTCGACGGCCGCCCGCACGAGACCGCCGAGCGCGCCGACGTCGTGGCCAGCAACGGGCACATCCACGATGAGCTGATCACCGCATTGAAGGGCCTGTCATGAGCGATTACCAGTACCCGGCCACGCTGCCGGTCACCACCACCGGAGGCTGGGCGCGGCCAGGCTGGTGGGACATCCTCGCGGACGCCGGCAAAGAGGGCCGCTTCGGCCCGGCGGACCGCAGGGAACTCTTCGACGACTACTGTCAGCTGGCGATCTACGACCAGGAACGCGCCGGCCTGGACATCCTCACCGACGGCGAGCACCGCCGGCTTGGCTGGATCGAGGGCATCACCGGCTCGATGCGCGGGATCACCATGCGCCCGTCCCCGCGCAAGCTCGGCGCGATCGGCTGGGACATGCTCCCTGTCTACGAAGTGCAGCAGCCGCTCGACGAGATCAAGTCGATCTGGGACTACGTCAGCGAGTACGAGTTCCTGCGGGCGCGCACGGACCGCCGGCCCAAGATCGGCATGCCGGGCCCGTACGGCATAACGACAGAGCTTGACTTCAGCCCGGTGTACCGCAACCGCCGCGACTGCGCCGAGGCGCTCGTGCCGGCCATCCGTCAGGACATCCTCAACCTGGTGGCGGCCGGGTGCGACTACATCCAGATCGAGGAACCGCTGACGCCCTCGCACGCGGCCGAGGACCGGACGCCGGAGAACCTGGTCGCGGTCATCAACAAGGTCGTCGAAGGGATCACCGGGTGCACGTTCGTCGTGCACATCTGCTTCGGCTCGTTCCGCCGCCTGCCGTACGCCAAGCGCACCTACCGCTGGCTGTTCCCGGCGCTGCTCGACGCCAACGTGCACGGGTTCAGCCTGGAGTTCGGTGCCCGGGAGATGGCCGAGATCGACCTGGTCGGCAAGTGGGACCGCGACCGCATCCTGTCGGCCGGGCTCATCGACATCAAGACCCATTACTCCGAGACGCCGGAAGACATTATCGAGCGTGTCCGCACCTGCCTGGAATACCGGGATCCCGAGCACCTCGAGATATCGACCGATTGCGGGCTCCGCCGGGTGCCGCGATATCTCGCGATCAGCAAGATGTCGGCAGCGGCCGAGGCGGCTCGCAGGCTCCGAGAAAGCGGCTGACGGGCTGCGGTACGCAAATCGTCCTGGACTGTTGACAAGTCAACATCAGGAAAATCACACTTCTTTTACACGCGCAAGGCAGTGCGTGTAAAAGCAGGAGGTCCCACGTGAGTACCACTAGCTCCGCAGCCCGTGGCTCCGCAGCCGGGCTGTTCACCCGCATTCCGACCGACGACTCCCTGCCGCGCTGGCGGGCCTGGGTCGCCACTCACCCGATCGGCAGCTCATTGCTCGCCGGCGCCGTCGCGACCCAGTTCGCCACCGTCTTCGGCATCTGGTTCGGCGGCTTCGGGCTGCCCTCAGTCAACTGGCCGGTGGCCAACGGCGAGCTCATCCTTGGTGTTCCTGTCGGCACCGCGCCGACAGCGGCGGTCTATATCGTCGGTGAACTATCCCACTTCACCGACGGCGTTTTCTTCGCGTTGCTGTTCGCATTGCTCTTCCACCCCCTGGTCCCGCTGCGCAACACCCTGCTCGGTAA
>JASHPP010000169.1 GCA_030038035.1 Trebonia sp. | reverse complement strand
GCGCGTGGTGGCTGCTGCGGTACTTCGGCCACTCGCGGGTCAGGGTTCTCGACGGGGGGTACCGCGCCTGGACGCGCGCGGGCCAGGTTCGCCGCGCCGGCCGCGTCGAGCAGCGGCAGGTGGCCGGGGCTGGCGGTGAAGTCACCCGCGGGCACGGCCTGGGGCGGCGCACCGGGCGCGCCGGGCTCGGAGGGCTGCAGGGATATCGCCGACGGCTGGCCCGCCCGCGTCCAGGCGCGGTACCCCCCGTCGAGAACCCTGACCCGCGAGTGGCCGAAGTACCGCAGCAGCCACCACGCGCGGGCGGCGGCCGTCGAGTCGCCGTCGTCGTACACGACGACCATGCGCCCGTCGCTCACCCCGGCACGGCGCATGGCCGCCTGGAAGCTGCCCGCCGCGGGCAGCGGATGCCGCCCGCCGGCGCCCGGCGGGCCGGCCAGGTCACGGTCCAGGTCCACGAAGACCGCCCCGGGAATGTGCCCGGCGAGGTAGCCCTCGATGCCCGGCGCCCCGGACGCCCCGGCGAGCCGCCACCGCACGTCAAGCAGCGACGGCGCCTCCTCGCCCCCGGCGGCCAGTAGCGCGGCGAGCTCGCCGACGGTGACCAGCGCCATCACAGCGTGGGGAACGCGAGCGCGGGCACCAGCTGCTCGGCCGAGGTCAGCGAGCCGTGCATGCCGAACAGGGCGCTCTCGTTCGGCTCGGCCCTGGTGGCGACGATCCCGGTCGTGCCGGCCGCCGCGGCGACCACGTCCCCGATTCGCGGGGTGAGCGTCTCGTCCGCGGGGCCGAACCAGCCGTCCTTGACCGCCTCGTCCCGCGACATCACCCAGGCGCTCTCGCCGAGGATCTCCTGCCAGGCGGCGAGCACCTCGGCCGCCGCGCCCGGCCGGGCGTACACGTGCCTGGCGCGCGGCTCGCCGCCGAGCAGCACGACGCCCTCGCGCAGCTCGGGCGTCACGTCCACGTCCACCCGGTCGTCGGGGCCGACGTCCACCATCCCGTGGTCGGCCGTCACGTACAGCACGCTGCCCAGGGGCAGCGCGCCGGCGAGCTGTTCGGCGAGCCGGTCCACGTGCGCGAGCTGGAATGCCCAGGCGGCGGAGCTGACGCCGTAGACGTGGCCGGTGCCGTCGAGATCGCCGTGGTAGACAGACACCAGGGTCCGTTCGGCGTCGTGGAGGGCGGCAACCGCCGTGGCGGCGAGCGCTCCGAGCGAGCTGGCCGGGCGGTACTGGGCGCCGCGCAGCGCGGCCCTGGTCAGGCCGCTGTCGGCGAAGGCCCCCGGAGCGACGTGCACGGGGGCCACTCCTGCCGCGGCCGCGCGTTCGAACAGCGTCGGCTTCGGCTGCCAGCCGAGCGGATCGACGTCCTTAGGCCAGTGCAGCCCGTTGAGCAGCCGGTGCTCGCCGGGAATGGCGACCTGGTAGCCGAGCATGCCGTGCATCGCCGGCGGCAGCGCGGTGCCGATCGTGGTCAGGCTGGTCACCGTCGTGGACGGGAAGCCAGCGGTCAGCGGCCTTGAGTTGAACGCGAGCTCGGAAAGGAACGGGGCAGCGGCCTGGTGCGCGCGCAGCAGCTCCCAGCCGAGGCCGTCGATGATGAGCAGGCAGGCGCGGCCGGTCTCAGGCAGGCCGAGCACGTTGCCCGTTTTGTCGCCGGTGAGCGAGGCCAGGATGGAGGCGGACAGATCGGCGAGGCTGCTCTCACCATAGGAAGGCACGATCGGACTGGTTCTAGGCTCTCGCGTCATGAATCCTCGTCTGCTCGTGGGTGCGTCAGCCGCCAGCGGGTGCCGTCGCGTCGGAGAGCGCGCTGACGAACGACAGCAGCTGGCGGACGGCCTCCTCGCCGTCCGCGGCCTCGCTGACCCGCAGCGTCAGGTCGTCCGCCGTGATCGTGCCAAGGTAGCCGTGGTCCGCCTCGCAGGCCTCGTCGCCGCAGTGCGCCGGCTCGAGCTCCACGTGCGACAGGACGTTCCAGCCGATGGCCAGGATCACTTCGGACGGCATCGTGACGCCAGGGAGGTACGACGCCGGGTCCGGCACCACGCGGGTCAGCGACACCGAGGACACCCGGGAGAACCGGATCGCCTCGGTGCTCGTCTCCGCGCGCGGGCGCGTTTCGGGCTCCTCGGCCGGGTACTCGTCGGTGTGCGAGTACACCAGCCTGGTCGGAGTCAGCGCCAGCACGGTCATGTGCCTGCGGACCTCCATGCCCGGATCGAAGATCGCGTCATGATGCACGAAGAATGCCGTGACGGGTTCCGGCCCGAGCGCGGAGGCGACCGCGTCGGTCACCAGGCCCGGGTAGTACCCGCTGCGCTCGATGGCGGCCCGCAGGTCTTCGGTCATGATTCGCGTTTCCCTCATCCTCCCATCCTGCACCGTCCGGGCGGCTAGTTCACCCCCGGCCGCTGAATGTGCCGATTATGGGAATTATGCGTTCGCGGCGGGCGCTCCGCGCGCGTGCCGCGCCGGCTCGCCGGGGGCGGCCGGGGCGCCGGGGGCTTCCCGGTTCGGCGGGTCCTCGCCGCGCTCCAGGGCCTCCTGCTCGGCCATGATCGCGGTGATCGCGAGGCGCCGCGCCTCCACAAGCTCCGCGAGCTCGAGCGCGGCGGCGCCGGGCGCCGGCTTGGGCTTGCGCGGCTTGCGGGCGCCGGCCGCCCCGCCCCTGCCCCGGTAGACGAGCAGGCCGTTGACCGGGTCAGGCACCGCGTCAAGCGCGGCGGTGACCGTGGGCAGGCTGCGGAACGCCTCCCACTGCTCGTCGGTCGCGAAGCAGACCTCGAAGACCACGCCGTGCTGGAAATCGTGCCACTCCCAGTACACCGCGCCGTGCGTCACGGCCGCGTCGACCAGCGCGTCCTCGTACGTGTAGCGCCACGCGGTCGCCGGGAGCTTGTCGCCGTGGAAGACCTCGATCGACCACCATTCAGCCATGTTGTCGCCGCCCTGCCACATGGGTTCCGGTGTCCACGCCCACGCCAGCCCGCGCGTGGATTCAAATCGAGATAGTACGCCTCTAGCCCGCCGCCCGGTAGCCCGCCCCTATCCCGAACGATCCGTGGCGACTCGGTCACTCCTACAGCACTGTTTGCAGTAGGCAGCAAACGCCGCTACGGTCACGGGCATGGCGGCAGATGGACGGCGGCACGTTCTCGCGGTCGGGGGCGGCATGCTGACGCCGCGCGACGCGGTCCCGCTGCAGGTGCGGTACGCGCTGGAACTGAGCGGCCAGGGACGGCCGAACCTGTGCGTGCTGAACACCGCCACCGGCGACGACCCGAACGCGTACCTGCGGTTCTACGACCGGCTCGCGCAGAGCACCGCGCGGGTCAGGCACCTGGCGCTGTTCCCGATGCCCAACGTCGCCGACCCGGAAGACCTCCTGATGTCCCAGGACGTCATCTTCGTGGGCGGCGGCAGCGTCGCCAACATGGTCGCGGTCTGGCGGGTGCACGGGATCGACGAGATCATGCGCAAGGCCTGGCACGCGGGGATCGTGCTCGCCGGGTCGAGCGCCGGCGGGATCTGCTGGTTCGAGGGGGGAACGACCGATTCGTTCGGCGTGCAGCTGAGGCCGTTCACCGACGGGCTCGGGATGCTGGCCGGCAGCTTCTGCCCGCACTTCAACTCCGAGCCGGAGCGGCGGCCGCTGTACCGGCGGCTGGTCGCGGACGGGACCCTGCCTGGCGGGCTGGCGTGCGACGACGGCGCGGCGGCGCACTTCGCCGACGAGACGCTGGCCGAGCTGGTCGGCGACCGGCCGGGGGCGGCCGCCTACCGGGTGGAGCCCGACGGCAGCGGCGGCTGGACGGAGACCGCGCTGCGGGTGCGCTTCCTCGGCGCGTGAGCTCGTCGCGCCGGGCAGACGCCCGGGATCGTTCGGGATAGCTGGGGTTATTCGCTTTATTTCTTGGCCCTGTGCAGCGACCAGCCGAGAGCGGCGAAGACGAACAGCGGCAGCAGCCACCAGGCGTTGACCCCGGGCGCGCAGCCAGAACAGGCAGCCGGTCGAGACGAGCCGGGCGGCTGCCCTGGCGGCCGGGAATCCGCATTCCGTGGGGGTGGCGTGCGAGTCCCGTGTGAGTACGCGGGGTGCTCTACCATCGGCAGGGTGACTGTCTCCCTTTCCCTCAGCGAATCGGCGCCCGGCATTGCCGAGGCCGATGTCCTTGTCATCGGGGTGAACCAGGGCCCCGACGGCCCTAGCGCCGCACCCGGCGCGGACGGGGTCGACGAAGCGCTCGGCGGCACCCTCGCCGGCGCGCTCGCCGCGCTCGGCGCGACAGGCGAACTCGAAGAGCTCACGAAGATCCCCGGCGGGGGCAAGCTCCCGGCCTCGGTGATCCTGGCCGTGGGGCTGGGCGCTCCGCCCGCGGACGGCGCGCCGTTCGACGCGGAAACCCTGCGCCGCGCCGCCGGCACGGCGTTGCGTGACCTGATCGGGAACAAGCTGGCCATCAGGGACAACGATGAAGGCAAGGCCGTCACGCTCGCGCTCCCGGCGACGGCCCCAGCCGAGGCGGAGGCCGTCGCCACCGGCGCGCTGCTCGGCGGCTACAGCTTCCGGCGGTACCGGTCCGTGCCCGTGCCCGACCTCGCGGTGACGCTGCTGACCAGCGACGACAACGCGGCCGCGGTCAAGCGCGGGCAGGTGATCGCCGCCGCGGTCAACCTCACCAGGGACCTTGTCAACACCGCGCCCGTCGACCTGCCGCCCGCCGCGCTCGCCGCCGAGGCGGAGCGGGTCGCGACCGCCAACGGCGTCGCGGCGCAGGTGCTCGACGAGGCGGAGCTGAAGGCGGGGGGGTACGGCGGCATCCTCGCCGTCGGCCAGGGTTCCTCGCGACCGCCGCGGCTGGTCCGGCTGGAGTACACCCACCCGGAGGCGGCCAGGACCGTCGTGTTCGTCGGCAAGGGGATCACGTTCGACTCAGGCGGCCTGTCGCTGAAGCCATCCAAGTCCATGGAGACGATGAAGTGCGACATGAGCGGCGCGGCCGCCGTCCTCGCCGCCACCGTCGCCGTCGCCGAACTCGGCCTGCCGGTCAACGTCGTCGGCTACATGCCGCTGGCGGAGAACATGCCAAGCGGCGCGGCGCAGCGGCCGTCGGACATCATCACGATCTTCGGCGGCAAGACGGTCGAGGTGCTCAACACCGACGCCGAGGGCCGCCTGGTGCTCGCCGACGGCATGGCCAGGTCGGCCGGCGACCGCCCCGACCTGCTCGTCGACGTCGCCACCCTCACCGGCGCGGCGACGGTCGCGCTGGGCCGCCGCACCGCCGGGGTGATGGGCAGCGCCGACCCGCTGGCCGCGGAGGTGGCCGCCGTCATGCGCGAGGCCGGCGAGCCGGCGTGGGCGATGCCGCTGCCAGAGGAACTGCGCAAGGGCCTGGATTCCACCGTCGCGGACCTGGCCAACGTCTCCGCCGACCGCAACGGCGGCATGCTGGTGGCGGGGCTGTTCCTGCGCGAGTTCGTGCCCGCCGGTGTCGCCTGGGCGCACCTGGACATCGCGGGGCCCGCGTTCAACGACGGCTCCGCCTACGGGTACACGCCCAAGGGCGGCACGGGCGCGGCGGTGCGGGCGCTCGTGCAGATCGCGGCCCAGACGGCAGCGGGCCGACTGCCCGGCGCGTAGGCGCCGCCGGGTGAAATGATGAGACCGTAGGGCGTAAGCGGAAAAGGCGGAAAAGGGAGCGGCTGTGGCAGAGGGCGGCCATTACGACATCGTCGTGCTCGGCGGGGGGAGCGGCGGATACGCCTGCGCGCTCCGCGCGGCCGAGCTCGGCAAGCGCGTGGCCCTGATCGAGAAGGACAAGGTCGGCGGGACCTGCCTGCACCGGGGCTGCATCCCCACCAAGGCGCTGCTGCACGCGGCGGAGGTGGCTGACTCCGCGCGGGAGAGCGAGAAGTTCGGCATCAGGACGTCGTTCGAGGGCGTCGACATGCCCGGCGTGCTGTCCTACCAGCAGTCGGTGGTCGACCGGCTGTGGAAGGGCCTGCAGTCCACCATCGCCAGCCGCAAGATCGACACGATCCTCGGCGACGGGCGGCTGGTCTCGCCGACCTCAGTCCAGGTCGGCGACGCCCTCTACACGGGCGACCACATCGTCCTCGCGACCGGCTCGGTTCCGCGCAGCCTGCCGGGCCTGGAGATCGACGGCGCCCGGATCATCACCTCTGACGAGGCGCTGCGGATGGACCGGGTGCCCGGGTCGGCGGTCATCCTCGGCGGGGGCGTGATCGGGGTCGAGTTCGCGAGCGTGTGGCGGTCGTTCGGCGCCGGGGTGACGATCGTCGAGATGATGCCGCAGCTGCTGCCCCTTGAGGACGAGGCGAGCGCCAAGCAGCTGCAGCGCGCGTTCCGCCGCCGCGGCATCGCCGCCGAGCTCGGCACGGCCTTTGAGTCGGTCAGGTACACCGCCGGCGGCGTCTCCGTGTCGCTGTCCAACGGCAAGACACTCGAGGCCGAAGTGCTGCTCGTCGCGGTCGGCCGCGGGCCGGTCTCGGCCCGGCTTGGGTACGAGGAGAACGGCGTCACGCTCACCCGGGGCTACGTGGACGTGGACGGGCTGTGCCGGACCGCGGTGCCCACGATCTCGGCCGTCGGCGACCTCATCGCCACCCCGCAGCTCGCCCACGTGGGCTTCGCCGAGGGAATCATGGTGGCCGAGCGGCTCGGCGGCCTGGACGTCAGGCCGATCGACTACGACGGCGTGCCGCGGATCACCTACAGCGACCCTGAAGTCGCCTCGGTCGGCATCACCTCGGCGCAGGCCGCCGAGCGCGGCATCGCGGTGACCGAGGTGACCTACCCGCTTGGCGGCAACGGCAAGAGCGTCATCCTGCAGACGCAGGGCCAGGCGAAGGTGATCGCCGAGGCCCCGGCCGGGAGCCCGGGCCCGGACGGGCAGGGCGCCGGACCGGGACGCGTGCTCGGGATCCACCTCATCGGCGCCCGGGTCGGCGAGCTGATCGCCGAAGGCCAGCTCATCTACAACTGGGACGCGGAGCCCGCCGACGTGGCGGCGCTGATCCACCCGCACCCCACCCAGTCCGAGATCATCGGCGAGGCACACCTGGCGCTCGCCGGCAAGCCACTGCACTTCCACGCCTAAGGAGAGACTCCGGACATGTCGGTCTCCGTAACCATGCCCCAGCTTGGCGAGAGCGTTACCGAGGGCACCGTCACTCGCTGGCTGAAAAAGGAAGGCGAGCATGTGACGGCAGACGAGCCGCTGCTTGAGGTTTCGACGGACAAGGTGGACACCGAGATCCCCTCACCCGCCACCGGCATCCTGCGCGGCATCGTCGTCGACGAGGACGAGACGGTCGCCGTCGGCGCCAAGCTCGCGGTGATCGAGGACGCGGACGAGGCGGTGGGCGGCGGCGCCCCCGAGCCCGCCCCGGCCGAGCCTGAAACAGTCGCCGCGGCCGAAACAGCCGCGGCGCCCGAGCCGTACGCCCCGCCCGAGCCGTACGCACCGCCCGAGCCGTACGCACCGCCGGAGCCGTACGCCCCGCCGGAGCCGTACGCACCGGCCGCGGCAACTGCCCCCGCGCCGGTCAACGGCGAAGCGGCCGCGTCGGCTGACCGCTGGGCGTGGACCCCGCCGGCGCCGGCCGAGGAGCCGGCGGGGCCACCCGCGGCTGTCTCCGCCCCGCCCGCGGCGGCCGCGTACGTGCCCCCCGCCTACGTGCCTCCCACGCCGGCCGTAGCGGCCGAACCCGAGGAGGCCTACCCCGAGCCCACGCCGCTGCCGTCCGGCGAGTCCCCCTATGTCACCCCGCTCGTGCGCAAGCTCGCCGCCGAGCACTCAGTCGAGCTCGAGTCCGTCGTGGGCACCGGTGTCGGCGGCCGGATCCGCAAGCAGGACATCGTCGAGGCGGCCCGCCAGCAGCGGGCGGCCGAAGCCGCCTCGGCCTCGGCCGCGGCCGCCGCGGCGGAGGCCGAGGCCGCCGCGGCGCAGGCAGCCG
>JASHPP010000168.1 GCA_030038035.1 Trebonia sp. | reverse complement strand
CACCAGGCCGTCTCGGGATACTGGCACGCGCCGCGGACCCTCGCCCGCTGGTGCCGAATTCGCAGCTACCTCGACTCCACCGCGAACCACGGCCTGACCGCCCTCGACGCCATCACCCGTGCCCTCGCCGGCGACCCCTGGCTCCCGGCCCCAGCAGCCTGAAACCACAGGTCAAACCCCACCCCTGAATGGACACGGTAAGGTCGGTAAGGTCGGTAAGGTCGGTAAGGTCATGACTGCTCCTGCACCTGCCGCCACATGACGGAGGCCGCACCACGCCTTCCGGCGGAATCCGCGAAGTGGCTGACCACAATGTCAGGTGCGGAATCGAATGGCAGCAGCGCCGCGACACGGGACCGCAATGGGGCCAACAGGAGCGGACCTGAATTCGCAACACCCCCGCCGAGCACGACAATGACAGGATCCAGGAGAATTATCGCGTTGGTCAGCGCCACCGCGAGCGCGTCCACCGCGTCGTGCCATACTTCAGAGGCGATCTCGTCGCCCAGCGCGGCCCGTTCGGCGACCAGTTGCGCGGATTCGTCTGCCCGGTTTCCTGTCCGCGCCGCGTATGCTCGCCCGATGGCGGTACCCGATGCCAGGGCTTCGAGATGTCCGCGGCGGCCACATGGGCACTCGGGCCCGTCGCAATGGACGAGAGTGTGTCCGATTTCACCTGCTTGCCCCCTGCTGCCGGCGATCACTTCGCCCGCTTGCACGAGACAACCGCCGATTCCCGTGCCCAACTGCACGTAGAGGCCGTCTCCATTGACAAGGACACCCCCGGCTACTTCACCCAAGGCGGCGGCGTGCGAATCGTTAAGCACCGCCACGGGCACGCCCGCGACAGCCTGCGAGACGTGGCGGGACAATGGCAGGTCTGCGAAACCCAGGTTCCCGGCGAAACGGACAATGCCCGCGGCAGGGTCGACCAAGCCAGGGGTTGCGATCGCCACTCCCTTTATGGCCCCAGCGCCCCATTTGCCTGTGACAAGCGACACGCCAGATTGCACGACCCGCGTCAGGTCCTTGAGGATCGCCGGCGATCCCCGGTCCCGTGAGGTCGGCTGCCTGACCGTCATGGATTCGGCCAGGCCGGCGTCGAAGATCCCGGCCTTGATGGCTGTGCCGCCGAGGTCGACCGCCAGGACGAAGGGGGGGCTGCCACGTTCCCCCACCGGATCCTGCCACCGCCAGTCGTACCATTGCTCACTCATGCGACCTCAATGCTTCCACGAGGCTCTTGACCCGAGCCCGGGAACCCCCGACACCAGACCCGGCACGACGCCTGCTGCCGTTGCCAGCATGCTAGCGATGCCCAGAACGGACAGTTGCGGCTCTCCCGGCTCAGCTGCCTGCCGCCCCCGGTTCGCGCGGCCATAGTGCCGCTAGCTGCGCCGGGCTGATGTTGCCGCCGCTGCAGACGATCGCCACCGCCCGGCCCGCGAACCGCTGCGGATCGCCGAGCACCGCCGCCAGCGCGGCCGCGCCGGCTGGCTCGACGAGGTTGCGCGTTTTCTCGATCATCGACCGGGTCGCCGCCTTGAGCGCGTCCTCACCGACCAGGACGAAGTCATCAAGCAGCTCCCGCAGAATCCGCTGCGGCAGCTCGAACGCGGTCCTGGTGGCCAGCCCTTCGGCGAACGTGCTTGTGGTGTCCTCGACGAGCGTGCCCGCCCGCCAGGACCGGTATGCGGCCGGGGCGGCCTCGGACTGCACGCCGATCACCTCGATCGACGCGCGCGCGGACTTGGCCGCCACGCAGGCCCCCGCCGCCCCGCTGCCGCCACCGACAGGGACCACGATCACCTCGGTATCCGGCCGGGCCGCGAGGATCTCCAAAGCGCAGGTGGCCACGCCCGCGATCAGCGACGGCTCGTTCCCCGAATGGATGTACCGGTATCCGTGCCCGGCGGCCTGCTGCTCGCAGTGCTCGCGGGCCTCGTCGAAGTCACGGCCGTAAAAGACCACCTCGGCGCCCAGCGCCCGCATCGACTCGACCTTCACCGGGTTGGCCCGCTCGGGCATGCAGATCACCGCCCGCACGCCGAACAGGTCCGCGGCGAACGCAACCGACTGGCCATGATTGCCCGTCGAGGCGGCGATGACACCCCGGCGCCGCTCGTCCGCGCTCAGCTGGCTGACCAGGTTCACGCCGCCGCGCACCTTGAAGGCACCCACTGGCTGGTGGTTCTCGTGCTTGACCCACACCCGGGCCCCGGTCATCGCATCGAGCGCGGGATAGCGATACAGCGGCGTCGGCCGGAGGTAAGGCGCGATGCGCCGGCGCGCCGCCAGCACGTCGGCAAGGTCCGGCACAGGCAAGTCGGCCATGCCACGTGTCTACCACGGCGGACCCACGCCGGCCAGGCAGCGGGCCAGCCAGGCGCCGGCGCTGAGCTGCCGGCTGCTTTCGTGTGGCCTGCCCACCACCACGTCCGGCGCGGCGCCTGCCAGGAGGCTACGGGTGGTCAGTCGCCACCCTTCGTTCGGGATAAGGGATTTTATTTCCCCGAACGGACAGTTGCGGCTCTCCCCGCCCAGCGATGATCCGATATGCCCGGTATGCCGGAATCAGCGAACCGGACATTCCGGGCAGGCAAATTATCGGGCGCGTGCCAGGCCTGCGGGAGGCGCGCTTGCGCGCCGAAGTTGCGGTCGCGGACCGGCTCCGGCTAGCCTGAACGGCTACGGGAGTCGCAGTCCCGATATCCGCCCAGCTGAAGGATCTCCTCTGCCGTGCCGCCGCGACACCACCGGACAGTGGACCGGATCGTCGCGATCATGGAGACGGTCGCGCGCGATCCCCGCGGCCTGACCCTGACCGAGCTGGCCGCCGTCCTGGACGTGCCGAAGAGTTCCGTTCAGGGCCTGGTCAACGGCATGTCCGCCACCGGCCTGGTCGCCGAGCACGGGAAGCGGTATGTCCTCGGCCCGACCCCCTTCGTCGTCACGCTGATCAACGGCCCGGTCGAGGCGCTCGGCATCCGCCAGGAGGACCTGGAGAGCGCAGCCGGCCGGATCGGGCTGCCGCTGAACATAGCCATCCAGGTGGGCGACGGGTACGTATCGCTGGCAATGGCCGGCGACCACGCGGCGATGAATTACTCCACCCGCAGCCACCGGCGCGGCCCGCTGCTGCGGACCGCCGCGGGGAAGATCATCTTGGCCAGCATGCCCGACGAGAAGCTGCATCAGTACCTGATGAGCTTCAGCGGCCCTGACCTGGCGGCGGTCAACAGCTTCCTGCAGGAGCTCGCGGCCATCCGGGGGTCGGGGCTTGCCTTCAATCACGGCGCCACGGTCCCTGGCATCTATGCCGTCGCGACCGGCCTGTACAACGACGCCGGGGAGTTCGTCGCCGCGCTGTGCGCCATCGGCCGCCGTGACGTCGAGGAACGGCTGCCCGCGATCGGCGCGCGGCTGCAGTCCGAGGCGTCCAGCCTCGGGCTCAAGGCCCCGGTGACCTAAGGCAAGCCGTCCCGTTTCCGGTCCGGCCCGGCCGGGCATGTGACTTATATACGACACAAAGTACGTATATAAGTAAAGGCTGGCGCGCATGGGCGATCACGGCACGGGCGGCGACGCCCGGCCCGCGGGGACGGCTTTCGACGGCGTCACGGTGCTCGACCTGGGCCAGGTCTACAACGGCCCGTACGCCGCGATGCTGATGGCGCGGCTGGGCGCCACGGTCATCAAGATCGAGCCGCCGTCCGGCGAGGCGATAAGGAACCGGCCACCTGGCCGGGCGGTGAGCACTGCGTTCGGGCTGCTGAACGGCGGGAAGCAAAGCCTGCGGCTTGACCTGAAGCAGGCCGCGGGACGCCGGGTGTTCCTGCG
>JASHPP010000167.1 GCA_030038035.1 Trebonia sp. | reverse complement strand
AGACCGGCTGGGTGCTGCTCGACTTCGAAGGGGAGCCCGCCACCCCGCTCGCGCAGCGCCGCGGCAGGTCCTCGCCGCTGCGCGACGTTGCCGGGATGCTCCGCTCGTTCGATTACGCGGCCCGCCACCAGCTCATCGGCAACCCCGACCAGGCCGCGCTGAGCGCGGTGGCACGCGACTGGGTGCGCCGCAACGGCAGCGCGTTCTGCGCGGGCTACGCCGCGGCGGGCGGCCTCGACCCGGCCGCCAACCAGGTGCTGCTGCGCGCGCTGCAGCTTGACAAGGCGGTCTACGAAGTGCTCTATGAAGCCAGGCACCGTCCGTCCTGGCTGTCCATACCGCTGGAATCCCTCGCGGAGCTTTAGCCGCTCCGCCAACCGCAGGACGCAAGAAGACGATGACATCTAACGATTTGTCCGCTCCGCAGGGACAGCTGTCCCTCGACGAGATCGAGCGACTCGTCGCCGGCCACCACCATGACCCGCACGCGGTGCTGGGCGCGCATCCGGGCCCGGCGGGCGTGACGATCCGCGCGCTGCGCCCGCTGGCCACCTCGGTCACCGCGGTCCTGCCCGACGGCAGCCGCCACCCGATGGCGCACCGGCACGAGGGCGTCTTCGAGGTGACGCTGCCACAGGCGCACCTGTCCGTTCCGGATTACCTGCTTGAGGTCGGCTATGCGGAACCCTCGTCGGAGGCGGATGCTGCCGTCGGGGGGGCCTGCGCGACCTTGCAGGACGACCCGTACCGGCACCTGCCGACGGTCGGCGAGCTGGACCTGCACCTGATCGGCGAGGGCAGGCACGAGCAGCTGTGGCAGGTGCTCGGCGCGCACGTGCGGGGGACCGGCACGGCGTTCTCGGTCTGGGCGCCGAACGCCCAGGGCGTGCGCCTGGTCGGCGACTTCAACTTCTGGGACGGCACCGCCTACCCGATGCGCTCACTCGGCGGCGCCGGGGTGTGGGAGCTCTTCGTGCCCGGCGTGCGGCCGGGAGCGCGCTACAAGTACTCGGTCTGCGGCCCCGACGGCCTGTGGCGGGAGAAGGCCGACCCGATGGCGCGGCTGGCCGAGACCCCGCCGGCGACCGCCTCTGTCGTGTACGAGTCGTCCTATGCGTGGGGCGACGCGGACTGGATGACGGCGCGGCCCGCGCGCCAGCCGGTGAGCAGCCCGCTGAGCGTGTACGAGGTGCACATCGGGTCGTGGCGCCCCGGGCTGTCCTACCGTGAGCTCGCCGTCGAGCTCGCCGCCTACGTGACCAGCCTCGGGTTCACGCACGTGGAGTTCCTCCCGGTCGCCGAGCACCCGTTCGGCGGATCGTGGGGGTACCAGGTGACCTCGTACTACGCGCCAACCTCGCGGTACGGCACCCCCGATGACTTCCGGTTCCTCGTCGACACACTGCACCAGGCGGGCATCGGGGTGATCGTCGACTGGGTTCCCGCCCATTTCCCGCGCGACACGTGGGCGCTCGCCGAATTCGACGGCACCGCGCTCTACGAGCACGCCGACCCCCGGCTCGGTGAGCACCCGGACTGGGGCACGCTCGTGTTCAACTACGGGCGCTCCGAGGTCCGAAATTTCCTGGTCGCCAACGCCATTTACTGGCTGGAGGAATTTCATATCGACGGGCTTCGGGTGGACGCGGTGGCGTCGATGCTGTACCTCGACTACTCGCGGCGCGACGGCGAGTGGACGCCCAACGCGTACGGCGGCAGGGAAAACCTGGACGCGATATCGTTCCTGCGGGAAGTCAACGCGACCTGCTATAAGCGGATGCCAGGGATCATGATGATCGCGGAGGAATCCACCGCCTGGCCAGGGGTCTCCCGCCCGGTGTACCTGGGCGGGCTCGGGTTTGGCTTCAAATGGAACATGGGCTGGATGCACGACACGCTCGATTACATGCGGCACGACCCTGTGCACAGGCAATACCACCACAACGAGCTGACGTTCTCCCTTATCTATGCGTACTCCGAGAACTTCATACTGCCGCTTTCGCACGATGAGGTGGTGCACGGCAAGGGCTCGCTACTCGGGAAGATGCCCGGCGACGAATGGCGCCGGTTCGCCAACCTGCGCGCCCTTTACGCCTACATGTGGGCGCATCCTGGAAAGCAGCTGCTTTTCATGGGCGGGGAATGGGGCCAGGTCAGCGAATGGTCGGAGACACACGGGCTCGAGTGGTGGGTGCTGCAGTACGGCTTCCACGCCGGGGTGCAGCGCCTGGTGCGCGACATCAACATGTTTTACCGCCGGTCCCCCGCGCTGTGGTCGCAGGACTCCGTGCCTGAGGGGTTCTCCTGGATCGACGCCAACGACGCGCCCGGCAACGTGATCTCCTTCCTGCGCTTCGGCTCGCCTGAGCACGCGGTCCCCGTGCTGGCCTGCGTGGCCAACTTCTCCGCGATGCCGCACTCGGAGTACCAGCTCGGCCTGCCGCTGGCGGGGCGCTGGCGCGAGGTGCTGAACACCGACAGCACCCTGTACGGCGGCAGCGGCGTCGGCAACCTGGGCGTCGTCAACGCGATACCCAAGCCCTGGCACGGCCGCCCGGCCTCGGCGACGATCGTCCTGCCCCCGCTTGGAGTCCTCTGGCTCACCCCGGAGTGACGGGCAACCCGCCCATGCCCGGCGTGTCTGGGGCGCCTCCGGCCGACAGGGGATACAAGACGCACGGACATAAGCCGCAAAACGGACGGCACGATGTGCGTTTCGTATCCTATGTGGGCGAAACCGTCTCAGTGTTCGAGATCGCTGGCGGGGCGGACATCGTCGAAACGTGTCGGCTACGCTGGCGCTGTGCAGACGTGGGAGGCGATCAGGTCGCGGCGCAACGTGCGCTCGTTCGAGGACCGGCCGATCGCCGACGATCACCTTGACGAGATCCTCGAGTCCGGCCGCCGGGCGCCGTCGTCGCAGAACTGGCAGCCGTGGGACTTCATCCTGGTCCGCGAGCGCGAGCAGCTGCTGCAGCTCGCGCACGTATGGCGGGGCGCGGGCCACGTGGCGCACGCGGCAGCCGCGATCGCGCTGATCGCGGCCGCGCCGGCGGACGACCGGCAGCGCGACCGAGTCCAGTACGACCTCGGCCAGGCCACGATGAGCATCATGCTCGCCGCGGCCAGCCTCGGCATCGGCAGCGGCCACGCGGGCGTCGCCGACCAGGACATGGCGCGCGGCCTGCTCGGCTTCCCCGAGGACAGGTTCTGCGCCTACCTGATCTCGCTCGGCTACCCGGCGGACCGGCCGCTCACGCTGATCCGCCACCCCGACCGCCGCCCCTTCGGCGAGGTCGTCCACCGCGACCGGTGGTGACCCGCGGCTCGTCAGGTGACCTCGACGATGCGCGCTTCGACGAGCGCGGCGCCCTCGACGCGGAGCACGCCAAACGTGCCGTGCGGCTGCCGGCGCCGGTCGGTGGGCGAGCCCGGGTTGAAGATCCGCAAGCCGTCGCCCGCGGCGTCGAGCGGGACGTGCGAGTGCCCGAAGACCACCAGGTCAGCGGCCGGGAACCGGGCGCGCATGCGGGGCAGCCGCCCGGGCGGGGGGCCGCTGTCGTGGATCATCGCGACACGCAGGCCCTCGACCGTCAGCGCGGCGGTCTCCGCCGCGCCCCAGGCGGCGACGTCCGGGCCGTCGTTGTTGCCGGCGACCGCGGTCACCGGGGCGTACCCGGCGAGCTCATCGAGCACGGCCGCCGTGCAGACGTCGCCTGCGTGCAGGATCAGGTCCGCGCCGCGCAGCAGGGACGCGACGGCAGGCGGGCAGGACTTCCAGCGCCGCGGCGCGTGCGTGTCCGACAGGACCACTACGCGCATGCCGGGCTCCCCTCCTGGTCACGGTCACGGTCACGCGACGCGGCGCGGACCCCGGTCTTCCTGGCCTATCGCCGGCAGCACCGCGGTCAGCGCGGCGCTCTTGTCGGCCGCCGCCTTGCGCTGCGCGGCCTCCACCTCGGCCCGCGCGGCCGCGGCGGCCAGCCTGCTGCCCGCGACGCGGCGCCTGCGGCCCTCGTGTATCGCCCTGAGCATGCGGTCCAGGAGGAAGAGCACCCCGGCGACAAGGGCAATCGCCACAACGAAGATCACGTCCATGCGCATCAGCCTCCGGTCGGTGGCGGACAGGACAAACACGTCGTGCGCTTCAGGCCTTGGGGGTAACACCCAGGCTACCCGCTCACAACAGCCCGAGGAGCCATCCGGGGCCTGTTACGGCGGCGCCCGCGTCCGCGCAGCGCCGCCGCAGCTCCCGGTCCGCCGTCACCACCAGGCACGACCCGCCGAGCGCGATGACCTGCGCGGCCTGCGAGACGATCGCGTCGTCGCCGGAACCGGGAGCCGTCACCACACCGACCCCGGCCACGTCGCGGCCCCCGGCGCCCCCGGCGCCCCCGGCGTCGCCCACGTCGCCGGCCAGGCCGCCCCCGGCGGCGGCGCCCCGCGCGCGCCCCTCCAGGACGAGCACCCACGCGTCGGGGGCGGGCAGGCCGGCGGGCATCCGGTCCGCCGGAACCCCCCGGGCGGCCAGCGCCCCGACCTGCTGCCACAGCCGCAGTGCGGCGCCGGCCCGGTCCCGCCACCAGCCGTCGGCCCGCGCACCCATCACGTTGGCCACGTCGACCACGACGGTGACGGCGAGCGGAAGACGAGCACGGTCCTGGCCGATCGCAGTCACCCGCTTTCCCGTCGGCGCAAACCAGCCGGCTTGCGTTCGGACCATATAAATGACGATCCTCCACCACGCGTAAGCTGACCGCATGGCAGACGCGAAGCTCGCCGCGGTAACGGCGGGGCCGTCAGGAGGGACGCTGGCAAGCCAGCTCACCGGGCAGGTCACCAGGCTGCGGCAGCGCAGGACCGGCCCGTTCATCCTTGAGCTCGACCTGACCGACGGCATCGCGGAAGAGCCGCCGCAGGATCCGGTGTCGGCATTGCTGACGCTGCGCCGGACGCGCCTGCCCGACCTGCTCGAAGGCCTGCGGCGGGCCAGCCAGGACGACCGGGTGCGCGCGCTCGTGGTCAAGGTGGGCGGCGGCAGGATCGGGCTCGCGACGATCCAGGAGCTGCGCGGCGCGGTGCGGGACTTCAGGATGTCGGGCAAGCTCACGGTCGCCTGGGCCGAGAGCTTCGGCGAGTTCGTCCGCGGGAACCTGCCGTACTACCTGGCCACCGGCTTCGACCGGATCTACCTGCAGCCCTCTGGCACGCTCGGCCTCACCGGGGTGGCGGTCGAGCAGGTCTTCCTGCACGACGCGCTTGCCAAGCTCGGCATCGACTTCCAGAGCGCCAAGCGGCACGAGTACAAGTCGGCCGCCGACCAGCTGACCGAGACCGGGTTCACCGGTCCGGCTCGCGAGGCGGCGCAGCGGCTGACCGAGTCGGTCGCCGAGCAGCTCACCGCGGCGATCGCCGAAGGCAGGGGCAAGACCCCCGAGGAGGCGCGCGGCCTTCTCGACCGCGGCCCGTTCCTCGCCCAGCAGGCGCTCGCGGAGGGGCTGGTCGACGGGCTGGCCTACCGGGACGAGGTGTACGACCGGCTGCACAAGGAGGCCGGCCTGGACGCGACCCTGCTGTACCTGCAGCGGTACCAGCGCTCGCACGTGCTTGCCGACCTGTCGCGCCGCCTGCCGAGGGCGCCGCACGAGCGGTTCGTGGCGGTGATCTACGCGCACGGCGGGATCCGGCACGGGCGCAGCGGCCGGGGGCCGGCGGGCGGGGGCAGCATGGGCTCGGACACGGTCGCCGCCGCGCTGCGCGCCGCCGGCGGCGACGAGCGGGCGCGCGCGGTCGTGCTGCGGGTGAACAGTCCCGGGGGGTCCTACACGGCGTCGGACGTGATCTGGCGCGAGGTCGTCCGGGTCCGCGCGGGCGGCACGCCCGTCGTCGTGTCGATGGGCGACGTGGCCGCGTCCGGCGGATATTTCATCTCGGCCCCGGCCGACGTGATCGTCGCACAGCCCGGCACGATCACCGGCTCGATCGGGGTGATTCTCGGCAAGCCGGTGCTGCGGGAGATGTTCGGGCGGGCCGGGGTGAACACGGACACCGTGGCAGCAGGCGAGAACGCCACGATGTTCTCGTCCTCGCGGCCCTTCTCCGAGGCGGAGTGGGAGCGGATCAACACCTGGCTCGACGCGATATACGCGGACTTCACGCAGAAGGTGGCCGACGGCCGGCGCTTGTCCATCGACCGCGTGCACGAGCTCGCCAGGGGCCGGGTGTGGACCGGCGCCGACGCGGTGGCCAGCGGGCTAGCGGACGAGACGGGCGGGCTGCACGACGCGATAGCCATCGCGCGCACGCGCGGCGGGCTGCCGGCCGGGGCGCCGGTGCGGGTGTACCCGCGGCACAGCCCGCTTGACCAGCTGCGCCCCGCCGAATCCAGCGAGGTCCGCCCCGCCGCGCTCCCCCGGCTGCGCGCCGACGGGCTTGGCGCGGTCGGGGTCAGCGCGCTCGCGGCGCTGTTCGCCGAGGGCTGGGGTCCGGCGTGGGAGTTCGCGGCCCGCGCCGGCCTGCCGCCGTACGGACCGCTGACGCTGCCCGGCAGCTGGCACATCAGTTGACCGAACGGACCGTGGCGCCTGCCATGCCGACGGCTGGCCGACGGCCTGGACGGGACCCAGGGCGCGGGTGAGCGGCACGGCGACCGGGCAGCTTGCCAGCGCGCTGTCGGCGTGGGCGGCGGGCGTCACGCTGGTCACGATCGCCGACGGGCGCGACGACGTCGGCACCACGGTCAGCGCGTTCTGCCCGGTGTCGCTCGACCCGCCGCTCGTGCTCGTGTCGCTCATCGCCGACGGGTATCCGGCGGAAGTGCTCAGCAGGCCGTCGCTGCCCGCGCTGCGGTTCGCGGTGACGCTGCTCGCCGCGTCGCAGAAGGTGCTCGCCGGACGGTTCGCGGCCGCAGGCCGGCCAAGCGCCCGGCTGCTGCTGGACGACGTCCCGCACGAGCGCGGCCCGTCGTCCGGGGCGCTGATCCCGTCCGGCGGGCTGGCC
>JASHPP010000166.1 GCA_030038035.1 Trebonia sp. | reverse complement strand
CACTGGAACACCCTGCGATGGGCGCTGGCGAAGTTTTCGGAGCTGCCCCGCTTCGCCGGCCTGGACCGGGCCGCGATCCTCCGCACGGCGTTTCCTGGCTTGCGGGTCGTAGATGTCAGGCGGCGCGACCGGGTCCGCCAGGCGGTCTCCTGGGCGCGGATGGCCCAGGACGGGATGTGGGTCGACCCCGTCGGCCGACCGGAGCCTGCGTGGCCGCCCCCTGCGGGCCCGCCGCGCTATGACTACCGGCTCATCGCCGCTCTGGAGGCCCTGATCGCCGAGAGCGAGCCCGGCTGGGGCCAGCTGTACGACGAGCTCGGGCTGACGCCCTGCCAGGTCGTCTACGAGGAGCTGAGCAGCCCAGATGGTTACCAGCCGACGATCCAGGGAGTGCTGGCTCATCTCGGACTCGCGGATTACCAGGGCCCGATCCCGGCCCCCCAGACGCGCCGTCAATCCAACGACCTGAACGAGGCCTGGGTGACCGCCTACCTCGCTGACAAGGCGTCCCGCCAGGAGCACTGACTCGCAGGCAACCGGTCCCGACCCCGGGGCGCCACTGGCTGGCTCGTTCTCGCTAGGCCGGGCGGACGAGCCGGCTAGCGCGCCACGCGGTAGCGGAGGTAGACGACTTTCGAGCTGAAGGTGCGGGTCTCGGCGAGTTCGAGATCCACCCGGCGCTCGCGCTGGGCAAAAAACGGAATGCCACCGCCGACCAGCACCGGGTAGACCCTGGCCCGGTACTCGTCGATCAGGCCAAGCGCGGCCGCCTCGGCGGCGAGAGTCGCGCCGCCGATCGCGATGTCGCCCTCCGCCGGCTCGGCTCGCAGCCGCTCGATCTCCTCTGCCAGCCCGCCGGAGGCCAGGCGGGCATTGCCCTGCACCGCCGACAGCGTTGTGGAGAACACCACCTTCGGGAGCGCCTTCCAGATCGCGGCCCACTCAAGCTCTGAGTCGTCGAGCGATCGATCCTGATCGGCGGTCTCCCAGTACAGCATCGTCTCGTACAGCCTTCGTCCCAGCAGGTGGACGCCGACCTGTCGTATCTCGTCAATGACGAAGCGGAAGACCTCCTCGTCGGGCGGCGGCGCAGCGATGTCACCGTCCGGCCCGGCGATGTAGCCGTCAAGTGAGACGCCCATCGAGTAGGTCACGCTGCGCATCAGAAGTCCTCCTCGGTAACGGGTTCGACAGTACGACCGCCGGACGCCGCAGGACTCATCGCGGCTCGCGGGACATGGCAAACATTACGGGTTACGCCGCGATGACGCCCTGCACGAACGGTGCTGCGGCCGAGTCAATCGCGCCTATCGTCGCCGCAGAGTTGCCGATGCCGCCTGTCCTGTCCTCGGCTCTGGCCGGGTCGGACCTTTGGCCCTGCCCGGCCGACTGGCCTGGTGCTTAGTTTGCGATTAGCAATTAAATCGCTCGCTTGACGAACAGACTCCGGCAGGCCGTGCCGGGCCGCCGCAGGCCCGCCCGGCTACCGCCGGAAGGGAGTCGACCGATGACCTTGCCAGGCCAGCCGCCGTCGGTGGCGGCATCCCGGGCCCCCCGGCTTCGCGCGCCGGGACCCGGCTACAAGTGGATCGCCTTGTCCAACACCACGCTGGGTGTGTTGATGGCCAGCGTCAACGCCTCGATCCTGCTGATCGCGCTGCCGGACATCTTCCGCGGCATCGGGCTCAATCCGCTGCAGCCGGGCAACTCCAGCCTGCTGCTATGGCTGATCATGGGCTACATGGTCGTCACCGCCGTGCTGGTGGTGAGCTTCGGCCGGCTGGGGGACATGTACGGCCGCGTGCGGATGTACAACCTGGGCTTCGCCGTCTTCACGGTGTTCTCGGTGGCGCTGTCGCTGACCTGGCTGCACGGGACCGCCGGGGCGCTGTGGCTGATCCTCGTGAGGGTGCTGCAGGGCGTCGGCGGGGCGATGCTGATGGCGAACTCCGCCGCGATCCTCACCGACGCGTTCCCGTCCGGCCAGCGCGGACTGGCGCTCGGCCTGAACCAGGTGGCCGGGATCGCCGGGTCATTCATCGGCCTGATCCTCGGCGGGCTGCTCGGCCCGGTGGAATGGCACCTGGTATTCCTGGTGTCGGTCCCGTTCGGGCTGTTCGGCACCGTCTGGGCCTACCTGAAGCTGAGGGAACTCGGCGAGCGGCGGCCCGTCAACCTCGACTGGTGGGGGAACATCACGTTCGGGGTGGGCCTGGTCGCGCTGCTGACCGGCATCACCTACGGCATCGAGCCGTACCGCGGGCACACCATGGGCTGGGCCAACCCGTGGGTGATCGCGGCGATGGCCGGCGGCGTGGCCTTGCTCGCCGCGTTCTGCTTCATCGAGACGCGGGTGCGGCACCCGATGTTCCGGATGGAGCTGTTCCGGATCCGGGCATTCACCGCGGGCAACCTGGCCGGCCTGCTGTCCGGGCTCGGCCGCGGCGGCCTGATGTTCATCCTGATCATCTGGCTGCAGGGCATCTACCTGCCCAGGCACGGATACGCCTTCAGCCAGACCCCGCTGTGGGCGGGCATCTACATGCTGCCGCTCACCGCCGGGTTCCTGCTCGCCGGACCGGTGTCCGGCTGGCTGTCGGATCACTTCGGCGCGCGGCCGTTCGCCACCGGCGGCATGGTGGTCGCGGCGGGCTCGTTCTGGCTGCTTGAGATCCTCCCGGTCAACTTCGCCTACTGGCAATTCGCGCTCATCCTGCTGGTGAACGGGATCGGCATGGGGCTGTTCGCCTCGCCGAACCGGGCCGCCATCATGAACAGCCTGCCGCCCGAGCGTCGCGGCGCCGGATCGGGCATGACCGCCACCTTCCAGAACTCGTCCATGGTGCTGTCCATCGGCATTTTCTTCACCCTGATCATCCTGGGACTTGCCGCGACACTGCCGGCCGCCCTGCTGCACGGACTGACCGCGCAGGGACTGCCCACAGCCGACGCGGCCCGGGTCGCCGCCCTGCCGCCGGTTTCTGTGCTGTTCGCCTCCCTGCTCGGCTACAACCCGGTCCGGACGCTGCTCGGCCCGGCCCTCGCCCGCCTGAGCCCGGCCCGCGCCGCCTACCTGACCGGGCGCAGCTTCTTCCCGTCCCTGATCAGCCCCGCGTTCGAGCACGGCCTGTCGGTGGCCTTCGACTTCGCCATCGCGGCCTGCCTGGTCGCCGCCATCGCCTCGCTGCTGCGCGGCGGCAAGTACGTCCATGGCGAGCAGGCAGCCGCCGAGCCAGCCGCGGCCGCCCCTCCCAGGGTGCCGACCTTGGTGCCGGCCTTGGTGTCGGCCTTGGTGCCGGACTGCCCGGCACGGCAGCAGGGCAGCCTCGCCGAACGCATCGACTCCGTGGTGCAGCGGCTCGCGCATTCCAGCCGGGCCCGCTTCGGGCCGGCGGAGGTCACGCCGAGCGGGCTGGCCGCGCTCGCCATCCTGCACGCCGCGGGGCCGCTGCGCATCGGCGAACTCGCGGCGCACGCCGGAGTGACCTTTCCCACCATGTCCCGGATCATCGACCGGATCGTCCGGAGCGGCTGGGCGCAGCAGCGGGGCGACGAAACCGACCGCAGGGCCAGCGTCGTCAGCACCACCGGCACGGGCGAGGCGGTCCTGCGCGCCGCACGACGCGACCGGACAGCGGGCCTGGCCACCGCCCTGGCGTGCCTGGACCCCGCGGAAGCGGCGGCGCTGCTGGCCGCCTTGCCAGCCCTGGAATCACTCGCGGACCAGGTCGACGCGATGCCCCCGGAAGCAGCCAGGGCGGCGTCGGCCTGACCAGGGCCAGACACTGAGCTCATGCCGGCGCCCGCGGAAGCATCGCAACGGGCTGACGGGCAGTTGCGAACCCAGGTGACCTTAGCCGGGTACGAGGCCGAGGTGGTCCCGCAGCGCGCTTCTTCCGGCTTCGGTGACGGTCACGGCCCGGCTGGCACCGGTCCGGGTGATCCAGCCGGACCGGAACGCATGGCCGCACAGGGCGGCGCCTGCGGCGCCCGCCAGGTGGGGGCGGCGCTCGGTCCAGTCAAGGCAGGAGCGGACAGGCGGGCGCCGCGTCGCCGACGGCAGCGCGATGCCGAGTCCGGCCAGCCAGTCGGCCCCGCCGGCAGTGAGCGCGAGCCCATGTTCCCAGTCCAGCAGCCCCCGGTCGGTCATCGCGGTGGTGATCGAAACGCCGAGCGCCCCGGCGAGGTGGTCATAGCAGGTGCGCGCACGCGCGAGCGCCGCTGCGCGGCTAGCGGCCGAAAGCGAACGGGGCGGGACAACGCGGCGCGGCGCCATCGAGGCGAGGTTCTCGACCAGCTCCGCCGCGCCGGCATCAGCCAGGCGCACGTAACGATGCCGGCCCTGCCGCTGCTCCGCCAGCAACCCCCCGGCCACCAGGAGATTCAGGTGACCGGTGGCCGTCGACGCAGCCACCCCGGCGTGGCGCGCCAGCTCAGCGGCGGTCCACGCCCGCCCGTCCAGCAGCGCCAGGCAGAAGCTGGCGCGGGTGTTGTCGGCCAGCAGGCCGGCCAGCGCGGCCAGGTCCGGGTCTTCGGGGTACGGACGACGATGCTCCATCACCCTCCATCGTCACCCGTAAACGCTTCGGCAGCCACCGAAGCGTCCCCGGCATGCACCATGCGCGGTGCATTAGGCTTGGGCGGACCGCTTCCCGCGCGCGAAGAGAAGGCACATCGTGTCTGGTGACCGGGCAGACGGCGGACCCGCCTTTGATGCCAAGGACGGGCAGGACGGGACTCCCCTGCTCGACACCAGCGTCGCCCACCCAGCTCGCGTCTATGACTACTGGCTCGGCGGCAAGGACAACTTCGCGGCCGACCGGAGTGCGGCCGAGGCCATCATTGCCGTCAGGCCGGCCATCGTGCGCGACATCAGGGCCAACCGTGACTTCATGCGCCGCGCGGTGGCGTACCTGGCCGCCGCGGGCGTACGGCAGTTCCTCGACGTGGGCAGCGGCATTCCCACCAAGCCGAACCTGCATGAGGTGGCGCAGGACATCGCCCCGGACGCACGGGTCACGCCGACAACGACCCGGTCGTGCTGTCGCACTCCCGCGCGCTGCTAGCTAGCACCCCCGAGGACGCGACCTCCTCCATCCAGGGCGACCTGCGCGACCCGGGCATGATCCTCGACGAGGCGGCGCGGACGCTCGACTTCGCCCAGCCGACCGCCGTCATCCTGGTTTCGGTCCTGCAGCTCATCAGCGACGAGCAGGATCCGTACGGGATCGTCGCGCAGTTCATGACCAGCGTCGCGCCCGGCAGTTACCTGGTGCTCACCCATCCGGCCAGCGACATCCTCCCCGAACTGGTCGCCGAGAGCGCGCGGCGCTACAACGAGTCGGTCGCCACACCGGTCACCCTGCGCACCTTCGGCCAGGTCAGCAGATTCTTCGACGGCCTCGAGCTGGTCGAGCCCGGCATCGTCCAGTGCCACAGATGGCACCCCAGGCCGGGCGTCTCTGCCGGCGAATACGAGGTGGCGGGCTGGGGCGCAGTCGGCCGCAAGCCATGAGGAGGGTCACCGGCTGAGGTCCCGCTGCCCGTGCGGCCCGCACCCCCGTTCCTCCTTTTCATTCGCCCGAACGGGCCGTGGCGTCTCCTCACACTGCCCGTCCGCACCCGGGTCAGGCGCCGCGTGGTCGCCGCCGCTTGGTCGAGGCCGTTTCATCGAGTCTGTAAGAAAGGGGGCCCGCGGGACATTACCAACTGAACGGTGTCAGGCGAAGCGATCGCCATGCGGAGGAGCTGGACCTTTGGATGATCTTGACGCGGTCGAGCGGTTCACCGGTCTGTATGACCGCTACCGGAACCGCGTCTACGCCTACGCGGTGAGCCGGGCCGGCCGCCAGTTGGCCGACGAGGTGGTCAGCGAGGTGTTCCTGGTTGCCTGGCGGAAGCTGGCGGAGTTGCCAGCTGATCCGCTGCCCTGGCTGCTGGTGACGGCACGGAACGTCATCGGGAGCGAGTTCCGCGCGGCAGCGCGGCAGGAGTCCGTGGCGGCGGAGCTGTCCTCCTGGGGTTCCGGGGTCGCCGTGGACATCGCCGATGAGGTATCCGAACGCCAGGCCGTGCTCCGTGCACTCGCCGCCTTGCCGGAGGCGGACCGGGAACTGCTGACGCTGTCGGCCTGGCACGGCCTTTCACCGCGGGATGCCGCGTCCTTGGCCGGCTGTTCCGCGGCGGCCTACTTCGTCCGCCTGCACCGGGCGCGGCGGCGCCTTGAGAAAGCGATGGCCGACAGCCCGGAATCCGAACACCGCCATGAGATAGCCAGTCAGCAAGAAAGGCAACCCCGATGGACATAATGGACCTGCTCGCCCAGGCGCGGCCCGCCAGCCTGGACTCCAGGCTCGACACTGACCGGAGGGCGAGCGACCTGGCCAGGGCCATCGCCACGCCCCGCGACGGAATGACCGCCGAGCCTGGCGCCAGCCGGCGTCTGGGCGTCCGGTGGGCCTCGCCTCCAGCCCGTAGGATCGCGATCGGAATCAGTGCCGCCGCGCTCGCGGGCACCGCCGGGGCGGTAGTGGCCATAAGCGCCACGGGTACGCCTTCGCCCCGCCCGCAATCCACCACGGCCCGCGCGGGAACAGCAGTGGCCACCCCGGGGGTGATCAGGAACGCCATTCTCACCGCGTTCAACGGCGTGGGAGGAGACGTTTTCTACACCAAGATCACAGAAACCTATCCCGGCAAGCTGTCCAAATGGAACGGTGTCAGCCAAAACTGGGTCTACCCGCTGCAGCCACGGGCCGGCCAGAAAGTTCACGTACGTTACCTGCTCGTGCCCGCCAGCCCCGGCGAAAAAACTGACTCCGAACTGATCTTCACGGAGCCCAGCGGCACGCAGTCCGGCTCTGCCATGACCCCCGTCGCGACTCAGGTGATCGACGTTCAGTACGGCAACCGCACCTGGTCTGATACCAC
>JASHPP010000165.1 GCA_030038035.1 Trebonia sp. | reverse complement strand
GTCGTAGTCGTCGATCGCCGTGTTCATTCGCGCGGTCACGAAGCCGTTCATGGCCCCGTTGTTCCACGAGTCGTGCTGCGGCAGCCAGCTGTGGCTGGTCGAGGGCAGCGCCTGGGCACTCGTGCTTGTCGTGTCGGCGTGGAACGGGTACAGGTACCCGTCGGGATTGTCCGGGTCGGGCTGCTTGAAGACGCCCGGGATCGCCTGCGGGTCGCTGAAGCCACGCACCCCGGGCAGTGCGCCGAAGTAGTGGTCGAAAGATCGGTTCTCCTGCATAAGCACGACGACGTGCTTGATCTCGGAGATGGGTACGCTCGGCCGCGCCGGGGAAAGGCGCGCTGGCTGCGCGCCGTCGATGATCTTCCGCAGGTTGGACGGCAAGGCGAACGACGCCAGCACCATCCCGCCTGCCGACGCCAGTAGCTGACGCCGACTCACCTCAATTGTCACGCTAGGTCTCCTAACGCAGAAGGGGGGCACCACGAGCAACACGCGCCGACCCAAGCCGGGACTGTGTGTCCCGCAATCAGATGTAAGCCAAATAAGGCAACCGTCAGATGACGGGCGAATGAAAAGTGTTTCGGCATCACGCCACGTGCGGTTGTGTTGGGCACTGTGGGGACCCGGCGGGCGGTAACTGCCGGCCGGTGTAGGCCGCGGCCAGGGTGTCGCGCAGCGGGCCCGCGCTGAACCGGGTGCCGAGCCGCTCCCGCGCGGCGGCGGCCATCCGGTCCGCCGCGGCCGGGCAGTCCAGCAGGTAGCCGACCGCCTCCGCCATCAGCTTGGGCCGTCGCGGCGGCACGAGCAGGCCGGTCTCGCCTGGCACCACCACGTCCGAGACCGCGTTCACCGCGGTCGCCACCACGGGGACGCCGCAGACCATGGCCTCCACCACCGCGGTCGGCAGCCCCTCATACCTGCTGGGCAGCGCGAAGACGTCGAAGGCGGGCAGTATCTGCGGCACGTCGGCCCGCTCACCCGCCAGCACCAGCCGGTGCGCCGGCAGCCCGCCGGCCAGCTGCCGGATCCGCCCGGCCAGCTCGCCGCCGCCGACCCAGACGCCGACGACGTCGCGACCGCGGCCGCGGTCGCGGGTGCGGTGGCGGGCGAGTTCGGCGATGACCGCGATGAAATCCTCCGGCGCCTTCTGGTAGGTCAGGCGGCCCACCGCGCCGACGACCGTCGCGTCCGGCGCGATGCCAAGCTCCATGCGCGCGCGGGCGCGCGCATCGGGGTCGCGCGCCGGCCCCTGGGTGACGGCCACGCCGATCGTCCGTATCCGCTCGGGGCGGACGAGCCCGCGCCTGACCGCCTCGACCGCCACGCCGGTGCCCACGCAGAGCGCCACGTCGGTGATCCGGCCGAGCCGCCGCTCGATCGCGATGTACGCGCCGCGGCGCGGGCGTGACTGGAACTCGTGGAACGGGAAGCCATGGTAGGTGTGCACGATGCGCGGCACGCCCGCCCGCCAGGCCGCGAACCGCCCGAGCGTCCCGGCCTTGGCGACATGCGTGTGCACGACGTCGAACGGGCGCCCCCGCAGCAGGGCGGACAGCGCGCGCAGCGCGGCGGCGTCGCTGCGCGGGTCGATGGGCGCGCGCAGCGACGGTTCGATGATCACCTCGAGCCCGGCGTCCCTCGCCTGCGCCACCAGGCGGTCCCCGCTGCCGGTGACGATCGTCGTGGCGAACTCGCCCCGGTCAAGCGCGAGGGCGCCGCGCAGCGCGAGGACCCCGGCGCCGCCTTCCAGCCTGGTGATCAGCGTCGCCACCCGCAGCGGCCCGCTCATCGCGGGTCCCGGCAGCCCCCGGTCGCGCTGGCGACCAGGGCCGGCCAGTAGCTGGGCAGGGCCTGGTACGGGTTGGACCCCGAGCCGTCGGTCACGTAGACATGTCCCGCGCCCCGCTCGGTCGCCAGCCGCAGCGCGTTCGTCACGTCCGCGGCGGGCGTGTCGTAGATCGTGTGGGCGAAGTCGGCGGGCGGGTAGCTCTTGGCCCAGCCGGGCACCACGGCGGCGACGTACTGGGCGTACGTGCCCTCGAACACCATGACGACGTTGCCGATCGACATGTAGGCCTGGTCGGGGTAGACGCCCGGGTTGAGCCAGACCTGCGCGCCCGGATGGGCCTGGTGGATGTAGCTGGCGAGCTGCCGGTAGTACGGGACCTGCTGCGGCTGCCCGGAGACCCGGTCCAGGAAGATGCTGGTCACCCCGTACCACGCCGCGTAGTCGCGCACGTCGGCCTCCACCTGGGCGACCGGGCGCTGCCCGTCGACGGTGGACGAATAGCCGAGAACAGTGATGCCCGCCGCCTGCGCCTGGCGGACAAGGGCCTGGAACCGCGGCTGCGGAGCGGTCCCGGCCCCGACGCCGGTGATGTCGAGGATCATGTCGGCGGGCGGCGGTTTCGCGGCGGCCGCCTGCGCCCAGTACTGCGGCGCGAAGTAGGCGGGCACGACAAGCTGCGCGCAGACGGGGCCCGTGCCGCCGCTTCCCCCGGTGCTGCCGCCGCTGCCTCCGCCGGTGACGATGAGCGTTATCGCCGTCGCCGTCAGCGCCGCCGCGACGCCGGCGACGGCGACGAATGGCCGGCTCCGCACGCGCATGTCAGCTCTCCATCGGCATCATCACACGTGGTACTCGCCGAGGGTGTACCTGGAAAGGTTCGCCGGGTCGCTGAACCAGTCGATCACCATGGTCAGGCCTTCTGGACGGGTCACCCGCGGCCGCCACCCGGTGCGGCCGCGGAGTTTGGACGCGTCACAGACTAGCCGCATAACTTCTGACTCCTTGGGGCGCAGCCGCTGCGCGTCCTCGACGATATCCGCCCGGACGCCCATGAGCGAGGCGATCTCGGCCGCGAGCTCCCCGATGGCCACGTCGTCGCCGGGCCCGCAGTTGAACACCTCCCCGAGCACCGCCGAGGCGGGCGCGGTCCCCACCGCGAGGAACGCCGCCACGGTGTCGGTGACGTAGCAGAAGTCCCTGGTGGGCGCCAGCGCGCCCAGCTTGACCTGCGGCCTGACCCGCGCGGGGCGGGCCGCCAGCTGGGTGATGATCTGCGGGATGACGGCCCGGGTCGACTGGCGCGGGCCGAACGTGTTGAACGGGCGCAGCGTCACCGCGGGCACGCCGAAGCTCAGGTGGTAGGACTCCACCAGCTTGTCCGCCGCGATCTTGCTGGCGGCGTACGGGGACTGCGCCTGCAGCGGGTGGGTCTCGCTGATCGGCACGGTGCGCGCGCTCCCGTAGGTCTCGCTCGTCGAGGTGTGCACCAGCCGCGGGGTCTGGCACGCGCGCGCCGCCTCGAGGATGTGCAGCGTGCCCACCGAGTTGTTCTCGACGAACGTCCGCGGCGCGCGGTAGGAGTACGGGACCGACCCGATCGCGGCGAGGTGGTAGACGGCCTCCGCGCCGTCGACGAGCTCGCGGGCCGACGCCGGGTCCCGCACGTCGCCGAAGACGACCTCCACCTCCCGCCGCACCTCCGCCGGCAGCGTGTCGAGCCAGCCGGCCGAACTCCACATGTTGTACAGCGCCATGGCCTTGACCCGGTATCCGCGCCGCACCAGCTCCTCGGTCAGGTGCGAGCCGATGAACCCCTCGGCCCCGGTGACCGCGACGGTGGTCCGCGTCATCGAGCCCTCCTCTCCCGTTCCTCTCCGTCCTGACGTTCGCTAGGCATGCCTGACCGCGGCTCCGACGCAGGCCAGCGCGTACGCGCCCACCACGGCGAGCAGCGCGGCGGGCGCCGCCACCTGCACGGCGAGCCCGTGCTCGCGCAGCGCCACCTCGATGGCGAGCACGATGGCGCAGGCCGCAAGCGGCACCGCGCGCACCTGGATCGCCTGCAGCAGCAGCACGAGGAACAGCGCGGCGCCAAGCAGCAGATATCCGGTGACCGACAGCAGCGCCGCGCCGCCCACGTGCGCCTGGCCGGACAGGACGGCGACGTTGATCGCCAGGCAGATCAGCACCACGGTGGCCGACTCGTACTGGGCCACGGCGGTCAGCAGCAGCCGCCGGGAGCGCCGCCGAAACCAGCGCGGGTCGCCGGTCAGCCGCAGCAGGCCCTGCGCGCCCCGCCGGTACCACGACAGGTTCCACTCCGCCGCGCCCATGCTCAGCGCCAGCGGCACCGACGCGATCAGCGCGCCGACGTTGACGCCGCCATGCCCGGCCGGGCCGGCGACGACGGGAAAGGACAGCAGTCCGGCCGCGACCACGCCGAACGCCGTGGCCGGGGCCGCGCCGCGCAGTTCGGCGGGGATCAGCAGGCGCCCTGGCCGCACCCGAGTGCGGGGCGACCAGGCGAACACGCATGCCAGCAGCGGCGTCGCGGCCAGCGCCGTCCAGGTGAGCGCTTGCAGCCCCGGCGGCCGCCCGAGGAGAAGGAACAGCGCGCTGCCCGCCACCCCGGGCGCGAGCGCCACCGGCAGCCAGCGCTCCGTTCCGGTCACGAGCAGCACGGACGCGCCGAGCATGTACGCTCCCTCGCCGGCGCCGAACGCGATGACAGGCAGCCGGGCGCGCGCGAGCAGCCAGGTGAGCGTCATGACCGCCAGCATGAGCACCAGCCCGGCGGCCAGGCCCGCACGCAGCATCCACCGCGCCTGACCAGGTCCCGCCGTGCCCAGCCGCCGGTAACCCACGCTGGCCAGTCCCTGGCTCAGCCCCCACCCGGCAAGCAGCGCCACGACCAGGGCGGGCAGCACGTGATGCCCGACGAGGAGCGCGGCGGCGGCGGGAAAGCAGACCGCGGGCAGCGCGTAAAGGAGGCCGTGCAGCAGCGTGCGGGCGGCGGGGGCCTGGTCCGGCGCTGGCACGCCGTACGGCCGCCGCGGTACCCGCGCGTACAGCACGCGCGCCAGCGCGAACACGTCGTCGACGCCGTAGTCGCCGCGCGCCGCGCGGTCGCCGACCCCGTCGAACTCCAGCGCGCTCGCGATCTCAAGCGGGTCGACCGCCGACTCGCACACCTCGCTGAAGCGCTCGCACAGCTCCTGCAGGGGGGCGTCGCTCGTTCCGGCCAGCTGGGTCATATCGGCACGTCCGAGCCGACGGGCAGGACCCGGCACCCGCTGCCGAACAGCGTGTACAGCTCGTCGAACGCGCTGACGGCCCGGTCCACCGTGAAGTGCTCGAGCGCGCGGCGCCTGGCGGCGGCGCCGAGGGCCTGGCGGAGGGCGGCATCGCCGAGCAGCCGCAGGCACGCGTCGGCGAGCGCCGCCGGGTCTCGCGGCGGGACCATGACGCCGGCGTCGCCGGCGAGCGCCTCGCCGACGCCGCCGACGTCGGTGGCGACGCAGGCCCGCCCGCAGGCCATCGCCTCGATGAGGGAGTAGGGGAAGCCCTCGCTGACGCTGCACAGCACCACCACCTGGCCGGCCGCGTAGGCGTCGCGGACCTCCCTGACCCTGCCCTCGAACGTGGCGCGGTCGCCGATCCCCAGCTCGGCCGCCAGCCCCCGGCAGCGCTCCAGGTACCCTTCGCGGCCCCGCGGCGGCTCCCCGAACATGCGCAGCCGCGCCTGCGGCAGCCGCCGGGTGACGAGGGCGAACGCGCGCAGCAGCGTCTCCAGGTCCTTGATCGGGTCGACCCGGCCGACCCAGGCGATCGTCGGCACCTCGGGCTCGCTTGTCAGCGCGGGGAAGTCGTCGGGGTTCACGCCGTTGTAGACCGTGCGGATCCGGGCCGCGTCCGCGCCAAGCTGGCTTTCCCAGCGCCTGTTGTAGACGTTGCCCGGGGTGATCACCTCGGCCTCCCGGTAGCCGAGGGCGCACAGCCGGGTGAGAAAACGCAGGAACAGCCCCTTGACCGGCCAGCCGAACTCCGGGCGGCGCAGGTGCAGGTACTGCTCGCGCATGTAGACGCCGTGCTCGGTGACGATCATGGGCACCTGGTGCTGCCATTTGGCGGCGAGCGCGGGCAGCGCGCCAAGGCCGTTGGTCACCGCGTGCACCACGTCGGCGTGCACCGGGGGATGGGACAGCGGGCGGAGCGCGTGCTCGACCAGCTGCATCGCGGTGACCGCGTCGTTCAGCGACGGCGGGGCGGGAGTCTCGTGATCGTCGGCGAGCTGCGTCCACCGTTCCCGCCAGGTGGAGATGAGCAGCCGGACCACCGCCTCGCTTGCGAGGGTGGCGGTCAGGTTCCGCGCCTGCGCGTACTCGAGCAGGTCGCGGAGCACCGTCGCGAAGCGGTCGCCCGCCCCGGCGCCCTTGTCGAGCAGCACGTCGACAAGCGCCTGGACCGGGAGCGGCACCACCCGGCCCCTGGGCAGCCGGGCGCGCAGCGGGACCGGCGGGGGCGGGCCCCACAGCGGGATCGTCATCAGCCGCGACACGTTGGCCGGCAGCTCCCACTGCACCGGCTCGGTGCCGGTGGCCACGAGCGCGACGACCGAGAACTCGTATCCCGACATCGCCCTGATGAGCTGGTCGCACCACACACTGACCCCGCCGAACTGGTGCGGGTACGTGCCCTCCGCGGTCAGCGCCACCTTCATGTCATCGTCTCATCGTCCGGAGAACCTCGGCCCTGGGCGCCGCGTCAGCAGCCGCTCGTACAGGTCGTCGACCCGGCGCGCGGTCGAGGCGATGCCGTAGCGGTCGAACACCGCGCCGTCCGGCTCGCGTGGCTCGTGGCTCGCTCCTGCGGCGAGGGCGTCGCCGAGCGCGGCACGCAGCGCGGCCGCCGTCCCCGGGACCTGGCGTGCCTGCGACGTCGTGACCCCGTGCAGCGCCGGGCACGTGGTGTACAGCACGGGCAGGCCGCTGGCCATGGCCTCGAGCACCGCGATCCCGAACGTCTCCTGGGCCGACGCCGCCACGTACAGGTCGAACGCGGCGAGCATGGCGGCCGTGTCGGCCTGGAACCCGGCGAAGATGACGTGCCTGTCGACGCCGAACCGCTGCGCCGTGGCCCTGAGCGCGGCCAGCTCGTCGCCGCGGCCGACCACGAGCAGCGCGCACCGCTCGCCGAGCAGGGGGGCGGCCGCCTCGATGGTCAGGTCCACCCGCTTGTTCGCGTCGAGGCGGCCGAGGGCGCCGATCACGTAGACGTCAGGACCGATGGCGAACTGCGCGCGGGCCCGCTGCCTCGCGGCCGGGTCGAACGCGAGCGCCGCGGTGTCCAGCCCGTTCGGGATCACCGTGATCTTCCGTGCCGGGACGCCCCAGCGGACGAGACGGTCCCTGACCACGTCGGAGACCGCGATCGTGCCGTCGGAGAACAGTTCGGAGGCCAGGTACAGGCCGCGCACCCCGGTCGTCATCCGGCGCCGCTCGATGTGGGTCTCGCCGATCGAGTGCTCGGTCGTCACCACCACGGGCGTCCGGGCCAGCCGGGCCGCCGGCCTGGCGTAGATCTGCGACCGGTACAGGTGCGCGTGCACGACGTCGTAGCGCCCGGCCGCGATCAGCGACCGCAGCTTCGGCAGCGCCCTGACATCGGTGTTGCGGCGCATCCCGATGTCGCGGACGGTCGTGCCGTCGGCCCGGATGCGCTCGGCGACCGGGCCGGGGTTGTACAGCGTGACCACGTCACAGGCATGCCTGGTGTGCCGCAGCAGCATGGCCAGCTGGGTTTCCGCGCCCCCGGCGTCCAGGCCGGTGATCACGTGCAGCACCTTCATGAGCGTCCTCCTCGCACCGCGATGTCGGCCCGGTACAGCAGCCGCTTGGCGGCCATCCGGGCGGGGTCATCCCGCTGGCCCATGTAGACGCGCGGCAGGGCCATCAGCCCGAGCTGGGCCCACGGCGTGCGGACCGCGCACCCGTACTCGTAGCCCGCGGCGCGGACGGCGCGGCGGGCCGCCGCGTCCATGGACCCGTAGGGATAGGCGAAGCCGCGTATCTCGGCGTCCGCCAGCCTGCTGAGGCTGTCCCTGCTGCCCCTGACCTCGGCCTCGAGCAGCTCGGGGTCCGCGCCCGCCAGGGGCTGGTGCGTGGCGCTGTGCGAGCCGATCTCGATGCCTGCCGCGGCGAGCTCGCCGATCTGCGACCGCGACAGCAGCGGCCAGGGGGTGCCGCGGTCCCAGTCGTTGACCTGGCCGACCCGGCCGGCGATGACGAACACGGTCGCGGTGAACTCGCGGCGCAGCAGCTCGGGAACCGCGTTGGCCAGCACGCTGGCGTACCCGTCGTCGAACGTGATCCCGACGAGCCCGCGGGCCCGGCTCGCGTGCATCGCCGCCACCAGCGTGCCCACCGCCACGCCGCGCAGCCCGCGCCGTCGCAGCCAGCCCATCTGCGCCGCGAACCGGTCCGGCCGGACGGACAGCATGTGGGGGTCGTGGTCGGCCGTGTCCACGGCGTGGTACATCAGGATGAGCGGGACCGAGCCAAGCCCGAGCCGTCCAAGGCCAGTCCCATTGCCCGCGGTCATGGCCGGGACCTCCCCAGGGCCGCGCGCGCGACGAGGACCACGGTCTGCGCGAGGATCACCGCGTCCAGCCACGGCGACCAGTACTCCGCGTAGTAGTTGTCGAAGCGGACCCGGTCGAAGACCGACGTGTCGCCGCTGAGCCCGTTCACCTGCGCCCAGCCGGTCAGCCCGGCCGGCATCCTGGTCCGGTCGGCGTACCGCGGGATCTCGCCGCGGAACCGCTCGGCGAAGTACGGCCGTTCCGGCCGCGGCCCGGTCAGTGACATCTGGCCGCGCAGCACGTTGACGAGCTGCGGCAGCTCGTCCAGGTGGGTGCGGCGCAGCCAGCGGCCGAACGGGCCGCACTGCTCCTCCGGCACGGCCCACGTGGTGTCCGCGCCGGCCTGGGCGGGCAGGGTGCGGAGCTTCAGGACCGGCGTCACCCGGCCGTCGCCGGTCAGCCGGTCCTGCCGGAACAGCGTCGGCGGGCCGGACCGCAGCCGCACCACCGCGGCGAGCGCGAGCAGCAGTGGCACCGCGACCGTGGCCAGCACGAGGGCGACCAGGAGGTCGAGCGCGCGCTTGAGCGCGAGCCCGGCCCCCGGCGGGCGGCGCAGCGGTATGAGCGGCACTCCCCACAGCTCGTCCAGGCAGCCGCGGGGCACCGCCATGCCGAGCTCGTACAGCCGCGGCACCACGCACACGTCGGCGCGCAGCGCGCGGCTGGCCCGCAGGATCCCCACCAGGTCCTCGTCGCGGCAGCCGCTTGAGAAGCAGACCAGGACCCGGCCGACCCCGTGGCCTGCCAGCACGGCGTCCAGCTGGGAGATCGTGCCCAGGGACGGTATCGGCAGGTCGCGGCGCGGGGGCCCGTCGTCGACCAGGCCGGCGGGCCGCAGGCCGAGCTCCGGGTGGTCGCGCATGAGCCCGGCGACGTAGCCGCCGAAGGTCCCGGCGCCCACCACGACGGCCGGCTCGGCCAGCAGGCCGCGGCGGTGGGCCGCGCGCAGCGCGCCGCACGCGGCGATGCGGCAGCAGAGCACGAACCCCGCCGAGCAGAGCGCGAGCACCGCCAGCCGCTGACCGGGCAGCCAGGCCAGCAGGACCGGCAGCGGCAGCACCGCCGCGGTCAGGACGGCGCCCGCCTGGT